>DATDGE010000262.1:0-6642 GCA_036522255.1 Nitrososphaerales archaeon
AGTGATTGATTATTGCAAGCGTTAAGTAAGCAAAAACCGTCAGGTGATTGTGCTTCCTCGACTGACGTGCTACGGCGGCGTCGGCGAAATTGGGGGCAACAAGTTTCTACTTGAGGACAAGGATACGAAGGTTATGCTCGACTTCGGGGCCGGCTTTGCAGATGGATCGGAATACTTCGACTCGTTCATCGCCCCCCGCCAGGTGAACGGGGCAGGCGACCTGTTCGAATTCGGGCTTCTGCCTGAAATCCCCGGACTCTACTCTGAAAAGGCTCTACAGAACACCGCTCTGAAATACCAAGAACCCGAGGTCGATGCCATCGTACTCAGCCACTACCACTGGGACCACACGGGAAGGATCGGGTATATCGACCCAAAGATTCCGGTCTACTGCGGCGAGACGACGTCGCTGATCGATGACGCCTACGCAGAATCATCATCCTCCCCGCTTCATGGTCACCCAATCAAGAAGTTCAGGACGGGGGACAAGTTCAGACTGGGACCGATGGAGTTCGTCCCTGTGCACGTCGACCACTCGATTCCGGGCGCCTATGGTTTCATCATCCATACGAGCGAGGGGCCTCTCGCGTACAGCGGTGATTTCCGGTTCCACGGCCCTGCGGGCTCGATGACCGAAGAATTCGTCCAGGTCGCGAAGCGAGAGAAGCCGATTTTGCTGATCTCTGAGGGAACACGGGTGAGCCCCGATGACATCAAGGGGGACTTGAGCGAAAGGGCCGTCCTGGAGGAGGCTTCGAGAGTCGTAAAGGGGACGAAGGGCCTGGTCTTCTCCACCTTCAGAGGGAACGATGTGGACAGGATCAACACATTCCACGAAGCCGCCATTGAATCAGGAAGGAGGATGGTAATTTCGATGAAAATGGCCGTCCTGCTAGAGAGGCTCAAGGCTGACAGGAAGCTTAGGGTGCCAATGGTAGGCAAGGACGTCGACGTCTACGTCAGGAGGAAGAAGACTGGGAAGCTGGACGATTCGGATTACTACTCATGGGAACGACCCTTCCTAGACCATGGGGTCACTGCAGCGGACATCGGAGGGAGGCAGGACGAAGTGCTGCTTCATCTTGAGGCCTGGAACTTCCCTGAATTGATCGACATCAAGCCCGAGAGGGGCGGGACCTACATACATTCAGCCACCGAAGCTTTCAACGAAGAAGGGGAAAGGGAAGAGGGAGTCATCAAGAACTGGATTGCTCACGTTGGTTTCAGGTACGCGCAGTTACACGCATCCGGGCACGCACCGATGAGACAGGTCCGGGACCTGGTAATGGGGATAGGAGCGAACAAGGTCGTTCCCGTTCATACCGAGCACCCCGGTCTCTTCAAGGAGTTTGCTGGTCGCCGACGCTCTGGGTTGGAACTTCCGGAGAGAGGGAAGCCGATCACCGTCTCCGGTGGATAGGATTCGCGTCGCCAAGCGGCAAGAATGCAGAAATAACCTAGGCAGAGGTCGTCGCGTGTTGGGAAGCGAAAAGGCAAAGGACCTTGCTGAAACTGCTGTTTCAAAGGCCCTGGCCGCCGGAGCCAGCTATGCCGAGGCAAGGGTCCAGAGCACCTGGGAAAGACATTTTGTATTGAAGAATGGTGAGCCCCAACCATCATTTTTCGCCGAGGGGTACGGGATTGGCATAAGGGTGATTGCCAAAGGAGCGCTTGGGTTCGCTGCGACCAACGACATGAGGAGAGTGTCGGTGACCGAGATCGCCAGCAAGGCAGCTAAGCTCGCGAAAGCCTCGTCATCAGCGGTGGAGAAACCTGTCGCCCTTGATAATTCGAAACCGGTCAAGAGGAAGTGGGCACCTCCTGAGACCAGGAGGGTTGAGAACGCAGACGCGTCTTGGCTTAGGGGAGTCCTACTTGATATCGAAAGCAGGATAGCAGACGGCAAAGCAGGAGTGAAGATTCCGGGACGGCTCCTATTCTTGGGAGCTGAGCTGGAAGAAAGATACTACGTGAACAGCGACGGAGCCCGGGTTGAAGGGAGGCTACCGAGGGTTGGGTTCTTCGGGTCGCTGACTGCGATGGAAGGTGGAGAAACAGCCCAGAGGTTCATTCAGCAGGGAGAGACCGGAGGCCTCGAGGTCGTGAAGAGGATCAATCTTGTCGACAAGATCGAGGAAGAGGCCAGGGCCATTGGCAGAGTGCTAAAGACGGCGACGAAACCGCCGACAGATTCGCTCGATATTGTGCTCAGCCCGGAGCTCTCAGGCATCGCGGCTCACGAGTCGGTGGGCCATCCCCAGGAGGCGGACAGGGTGTTGGGAAGGGAAGGAGCGCAGGCCGGAGAGTCGTACCTGAAGGCCAGCAGCCTGGGCAGGAAGATTGGGAGCGCGGAGGCAAACGTTAGTGACGACCCGACGCTGGTGCACTCCAATGGATTCGTCCCCGTTGACGACGAAGGTGTCGAAGGCAAGAAAAGGTTCCTGATAAAGAACGGCATAATCAACGAGTTCTTACAAAACAGGTCGACGGCAAAGGAGTTCGGCCTGATGAGCAACGGTGCTTCGCGGAGCGTCGCCTTCGACAGAGAACCCATCATCAGGATGTCCAACACTTTTGTCGAGCCGGGTGATCTCTCTACGGAGGAGCTCTTCAAGGAAGTGAAGCATGGTGTTTTCTTCAAGACATTCACCGAGTGGAACATTGATGACAAACGCTTGAACCAGAGGTATGTCGCCCTGGAGGCGAATCTCATCGAGCATGGGGAGCTGAAGGGTTTGGTGAAGTCTCCAGTGCTGGAGATCACTACTCCAAAACTATGGGGGAGCGTCAAGGCGAGGAGCAAGCACATGGAGTTCGAAGCCGCTACCTGCGGCAAGGGAGACCCCATGCAAGGAGCGCCCGTCTGGACCGGGGGGCCCGAAACGCTGCTGGCCGGGATCAAACTGGGCGGCAGGTGAGTGTGATGGATCTCGAAGGGCTGAACGAAAACGCGGTGACCGCCGCGAAGAAGTTAGGTGTGGACGACGCGGTCGCCCTGAGCGCCAAAGGCACTGAAGGCACGATCAGGTTCGCGAACAACTCGGTCTCGGTTGTCACCAAAGTGGAGGAGGCTGAGCTGACTGTCTACATCGCGAAGGACAAGCGGAGGGCTATCGCTTCAACATCTAACCTAGACCCATCTGCGGTCAAGAAGTTCGTCGGTGACCTGTTTGCATCGTTGAAGGGCCTGCCAAAGTCCGAGTATGTCCCTCTGCCGGAGAAGGCAAACAAGTTCAGCCCCAGCACGCTTAGCTACGACAGGAAACTCGAGGACGTGGGCGCCCGACTCCCTGCTTTCGCGAAGAGGGCCATCGACTCAGCCATCCGGGCTGGAGGGAAGAGGACTGCGGGGGTAATTAGCGCTGGAAAGGTCACTGTGGCCATATTGACCTCCACCGGGACGAAAGGTTCCGACGCCAGGACCGCAATTACACTCAACGTCCGGTCCTTCGCGGAGAAAGAAGCAAGCGGCCACGGGCTGTCGTGCTCGTCGTCGTTGTCACACTTTGACCCCGAGGAGGCGGGGAGAAGGGCAGGGGAGAGCGCGAAGAAGATGCAGAACGCGTCCGAGCCAGAAGCTGGGAAGTACCAGGTCCTCCTGAGCCCCACCGTGGCGGCCAATCTGGTCGAGACAACGGCGGCGGCAGCATCTGCCTTTTCGGTCGACGCAGGCACGTCCTACCTGACGGAGAAGATGGGAAAGAAGGTGGCGGCGGACTCATTTACACTGACAGATCACGGCATGACGGAAGGAGGCCTAGGGGGAAGGGCATTCGACGACGAAGGGGTCAGGACGAGGTCGAACGCGATAATCAAATCTGGAGTCTTGCGAACATATCTGCACAACCTGACGACAGCGAAAAAGTGGAAGACATCGACGACCGGGAACGCCGGGTTTGTGACTCCGCACCCTTGGAACCTGGAAGTGGCGGGGGGAGATTCGTCATACGAAGAGATGGTCAAGGAGATGAAAAGAGGAATCATTCTCACAAGCAATTGGTACACCAGATTCAAGAACTACAGGACGGGCGAGTTCTCCACTGTGCCGCGGGACGGAGCCTACCTCGTTGAGAATGGGAAAGTGGTGAGGGCTCTGAAGGGGATGAGGGCTGGAGACGACATGCAGAGGCTCCTCTCCTCCGTTGAGCTCCTGTCCAAGCAAAGGGAATGGATCCAATGGTGGGAGGTCGACACACCTACTTTGTGCCCGTGGATGCTGATAGACGGCGTCACCATCACCAGGGCCTACGAATAAGACAAGGGGAGCCAGCGTGGGAGCGGCCCACCGTACTCGAACTAACCTATCGAACCAGCGGAACTTTTTCGAGGGCCTGGGCCAGAACCCCCGCGTCGGGCTCGTAGTCTACCAGTCGGTTTGATAGTTTGTCCTCGTATGCCTTCAGATCCAGTAGACCGTGGGCGCTCAGATTGAAGAGTATGGTCTTGGCTTCGTTCTTCCGCTTGCATTCGAGGGCGATGTCTATTGCAGCTTTGACTGCATGGTTTGTTTCCGGGGCCGCCACTATCCCTTCTGTCCGGGCCAGAAGCATGCCTGCATCCATTATTTCGTTCTGGGAGTAGGCGACGCTCCGCATGAACCCTTTGTCAATCAGCATGCACATCGAGGGAGCCTTCCCGTGATACCGCAGCCCCCCTGCGTGTATGGGCGGGCACTGGTATGAGTGACCCACGGTATGCATCTTGATCAGAGGCGTGGTTTCGCTTGTGTCTGCGAAGTCGTATCTGTAGGAACCCCTCGTCGTTGACGGGACTGCCTTCGGCTCGGCCGCGACAAACTCTGCTTCGCTCTTCCCGCGGAGCTTGTCTCTCATGAACGGATAGGCGAGGCCCGCGTAATTACTCCCACCTCCTATGCAGCCGACTATGTAGTCGGGCTCAACGTCGAACTCTTCCATCTGGAGCTTTGCCTCCTGGCCAATCACAGACTGGTGCGTGAGGACGTGGTTCAGGACGCTCCCGAGAGAGTATTTCGTGTTCGGATGAGTGACACAATCTTCGACTGCCTCACTGATGGCGATCCCGAGGCTTCCAGGGTGGGCGGGGTCCTGCTGGAGGAACTTCTTGCCCGCGTTTGTCATTGAGCTCGGAGACGCGAAGACTTCTGCTCCGTACACTTCCATAAGCGTCCGCCGGTACGGCTTCTGTTCGTAGCTGATCCTGGTCATGTAGATCGTAAGGTCGATGTCAAAGAGCGACGTCGCCAAGGCGAGGGCACTCCCCCATTGTCCGGCTCCTGTTTCAGTGGTAAGGCGCTCAGTGCCTTCCTTCTTGTGATAGTATGCCTGGGGAATCGCCGTGTTCGGCTTGTGGCTCCCCACCGGGTTGAGGTCCTCCCGCTTGAAGAAGATCTTCGCCGGTGTTTTCAGCTCCTGCTCCAGACGGGTGGCCCTGTAGAGAGGAGTCGGCCTGCCCAGGCGAAGATATGCCTCCCTGACTTCGTCGGGAATGGGGATGAACTCCTGAGTGGAAACCTCCTGCATTACGCACTCCTTCGCAAACAGGCGCAACAGTGGCTCTGGTGACATGGGCTGCAACGTCCCGGGGTCCAATGGAGGAGGGAGAGGCTCGGGAAGGTCGTGCTGGATGTTGTAATAATGGGTCGGCAACTTGTCCTGTGAGAGGATGGCTTTGAGTTGCGTGTTGCTCATGGCAAGCGTTCTCGTTCATTGAAAATAAATACAATCGTGTACGGTTCTGTGCATACCGCTTGTTCGAAGAATGAGCGGAAATGCTCAAAAAAGCTCACTTCAGTGCACGAAATTGTGTGGCCAAGAATCAAGGAGCAGTTCGAAAGACAGGTGGTGAGGCCCGACGTCGTCAGGAAGATGATAGAATGCGGGATGAGGGTGTCGGACGACGAGAAGATCTATGTCGGGGACGTCGAGGTAGACTACCTTGCGGTCGCGCGGGCCGCCGACGTTGACAGAAGGGTCGTCAAACAGACGGTGGTTCAAATCAGAAAGAACCCGTACCTGTTCTCTATTTTCTCGAAGACACGGCCCCTGGGGACCAGCCTCGTTGACCTTGTCTCGCTATTGGGCTACTCAGCGGTGGTGGTTGAAGCCGATCCAAAGTCTCCCGGAGTCATGGCAGGGGTCGCGGAGATACTTTCCAGGCATGGAATGGTGGTCAGGCAGGCGGTGGCTGAGGACCCTGACATGGTTCCCGATGCGAAGATGACTCTGGTGGTGGAAGGAAGGCTCACCGGTCCCGCCCTGGAGGAGCTGAACGGCCTCAAGATGGTCAGAAGCATAAAGATCCTGAAGTAGATTGGCCCATTCCTTCGATGTCGCCGTCATGCACGATTTCTTTGTCGACCGGCTCGTGCACACGAAATCATTTGCCGGAATGATCGGAACTCTATCGGAGAAGGCTGCCGCCGGGGGAGGGGGCCTTCACGGAGTTCCGCAGGAGGAGGTAAGGGGCGGCAATGCCGTGAACCTTGCCCACGCCCTTGCCAGATTGGGTCTCAGGACCCTGCTTATCACACACAGCGACAGGACACACGAGCCTCTCCTCCGGGAGACATTCGAGGGTCTCAGGGCGGAAGTCAGGGTAAAGCCCGCCCCGGCAGGATTGACCGTGGCCTTCGAGGAGAAAGTGAACGTCATGATGGGAGAC
>DATDGE010000263.1:0-3170 GCA_036522255.1 Nitrososphaerales archaeon
ATCTATGGACCGCTCAGGCTTCTCGAGGGAGTGAACAAGATTATCCACATGGGGGAGGACAATCCGGCATTTCGAGATAAGTTCCTTTCGAAGATGAGTGAGGGTGTTTCGGGGGACATCCTGAAGGTGATGAGCGACAGGGTAGAGTTTGAGCGAGCGTTGGACAAGCTGCTTTTGGAGTTCACGGAAGAGTTCAAACGAAGAACCGTTCGTAAGTAGGTCTGGGGCCAGAGTCCACTGATAGGTCGGATCCTGACCCTGCGACTAGGTCATTCTAGAAGTCTGACGGCGCGGCCGTTCATGCCAGCCCGAGTCTTTCCAAAAGACTCAGGTATCTGGGGTCCGTGCGGACCCCATCGAGGGACTCGTTGCTCTTGATGAAGATGAGGTCGAACTCCTTCTCGGACAGAGACCTCTCCAGCCATTCGAAGCCTGCGTCGGCGTCCTCCAGGTAGAAGCTGAGGTCGGAGATGAACCTGTTGGCGGTGAACGTCCCTCCCAGATGCTCCTTGAGCTTGGGCAGCACGTCCCTGATCGTCTCCTTGTCATCCTCCAGGTACCCCAACATCGCCTTCGCCCCCACTTCGGCGTGAGGATACGAGTCCCTCACCAGTCTGACGCCGATTTCCGCCTCCCGCCTCATGTCGTCGAACAGCTTCATCTTGCCGAAGAGCCAAGCCAGTTCGAAATGTGAGCCTCCGTCCCTCGGGTTGAGCTCGGCCGCCCTTCTTGCAAACTCGAGGCCTGTTCCGTAGTCCCGCCTGGCTTCGTAGAAGAAGGTGCGGACTAGGCAAATGATCTGTGAGAAAGGGTCCAGCTCTGCCGCCTTCTCTATGTGAAGGAGACCTTCGTCCCACCTCAACTGTGCAATCAGGAGCTGGGCGTACCACTGGTGAGCGCTCGCATAGCTTGGTTTGAGCTCGATCGCCCTCCTGAACTCCCCCTCAGCGGCGCGCATGTCGTAGTCGCTGAGCAGTGTGACCCCCCTGCTGGCGTGCACTTCTGCCAAGTCCGGGTCGAGTTCGAGGGCCTTCGCGAACATCGCCTTGGCCCGCCCGCGGTTCTCGTCGACGTCCAAGCCGAACCTGGTAGTGAGCACCTGATAACAGTCGCCGAGGCCGACGTAACCAAGGGCGAAGCCGGGGTCCTCCTTGACAGCTGCGCTGAAACAGACCAGGGCCTGCTTCACGTCCTCCAGTTCCCTTTTGTTCCAGTGATACCTTCCCTCGAGGTACAGGTTGTACGCGCCAGGATCGGCGCTCGGCACCTCTTCCAGCTTCGCGCTCACGCCCGGCAGGAGCTTCGGTCTTAGCGCGTCGACGACAAGCCTGGCGATGTCGATCTGAATCGCGAAGACATCATTCAGGTCCCTGTCGTAGCTTTCGGCCCATAGATGTACGTCCCGCTCGGCGTCTATCATCTGCACGGTGACCCTGAGCTTGCCCGCCGCCTTCCTGACGCTCCCTTCGAGGACAGTCCCGACCCTCAGCTCCCTGGACACCTCCTTGATGGGCTTCGGGCTCTTCTTGTACTGCATGACTGACGTCCTGGAGATGACTTGGATTTCGGGGACCTTCGAGAGGGTCGAGATCAGCTCCTCCGTCATGCCGTCGGAGAGATACTCGTCGCTCTGGTCGGGGCTCAGGTTCGCAAAGGGGAGGACAGCCAGTCTCTGCCTGGCCCCGGATTCGACGGAGCTCTCTTCGGCTATCTTCTCAGTCGATTCCAACCTGTAGACCTCTATCGGGACAGAGACGTTGCTCAGCTCACGGGCCCCCAGTCTTGTGAACCGAAAGGGAACCTTGTTCCTGACCTGGTCGTACGCCTGCTGGGAGATGCACACGCCTCCTCCTTCGGCGAGAGGCTCTATGCGCGAAGCTATGTTGACGGCGTCGCCGTAGACGTCTCCTTCTTCATGAACCACGTCCCCGACGTGTATCCCTACCCTCACCCTTACCTTGTCCTTCTTCCCTTCGTTGAACTTCAGGAGCGCGCTCTCCAGGTCGATGGCACAGTTGGTCGCGGCAAGCGCGCTCGCGAACTCCACCAAGAAAGCGTCCCCCATGGTCTTCACCTCTCGCCCCCCGTGAAGTGCGAAGATAGGACGAATCAGTTCCTTGTGTTCCTTCAGGAGCGCGAGGGCCCGGGATTCGTTCGTCTGGGCCATGGCAGTGTAGCCGACGATGTCGGTGAACATGATCGCAGCCAGTCTGCGTTCTCCTTCAGTCAACCCACACCGAGCCACGGAGGCCGCCTGAAGATAAAACCGTTTACGGCAGAACGAGCGAATCCATTATCCACTTAGAAGAACGTCCGGGAATCGGGAGTGTCGTTTCGACCGGTTATTTGGTTCCTATCACAATCGCGGTCCCTTTGAGCGCTCTCACAGGGATGTCGCCGGAGATGGCGTGGCCCCTGACCGACAGGTTCGCCACATCTGTCCAGCTTTTGCCGTTCCAGTACTGCATCTGGGTCCCTGGCTTCACTGAAACGTGGGTTATGGTGACTCTGGCGGTGCCGTTTGAAACTCCCTGGACCATGACATCAAAAAAGTAGATGTTCCTCAGCACCTTGGTTGGACGCGGAACAGAAGGCCAAATGTCAAGGCTTTGTGAGTTTATGGCGATGGTTGCTCCCGCGGGGATCTTTGCGCCCGAGATTGAAACGAATATTGCGTGCAGGTTTCTCTTTCTCGGCCCCCGAGGAATGTGGTGTCAGTATTTATGATTGATGAGGCACCGGGTTGGTGTAATCCAAAAGGCGCCCGGTGTGGGGGTTCGATGGACACTTCATTTATCCTCTCGCCCGTGTTGGTCCGCGCCAGCTACACTCGCGAGCGTCCGCAGTTAGGGCAGAAAGACTTTGTCAGGTCTAATTCTGCCTTGCAGTACTTGCACTTCTCGCGGACCTCTTCCGGAGGTGGCCAGGGCCGTCCTTCCCGGAGCGCGCGATTCTTCTCTATCCTCCTGCCAATGAGCGCCGAAATCTCGAGCATTATGACGATTGGAAAGAACATCCCGAAGTGCCCTACGACCGGTTCAGGCGTGAGCGCCGCAATGATGACGTACAGAGCGAGATAAACGAACAGCCTGTTCTTGGTAAGGGCGGTCGTCGAAATTATCCCCAGACTCACGAGAAGAAGGAAGATTACTGGAGTCGTGAAGGAGATC
>DATDGE010000264.1:0-2000 GCA_036522255.1 Nitrososphaerales archaeon
CTGCTCCTCCTTTTTGGGCAACGATTGCCCGCCGCCTTTCTGTTGGTTATAAGCTTGAACGAGGACAAAACGATATTTCCGACTAAAAGCCAAGCGAATGATGTGCCTGCCGTGAGCGAATGGAGGAACGAGACAACGGGGGACCTCGCCGATGCAAGGAGGAGACTGGAATCACTGCTCGACGAAATATCCGGGGAGCCCTCGGCGGAACAGCTCCGCTCGGTCTGGAGAGTCTATCTCGAAATCGAGAAGAGCATCGCATTCATCAAATTCGAGCTGGATGAGGAGAACCCAGGGGTCTTTGTGAAGCTGAAGCCCTACGCCGTCCCCGATGAAAGACAGGCGCTGCAGTTCGCTCTCCGGAACTTGAAGAAAGGAGCCGACAGTTTCAGGTTAGGGGAATTCAAACAAGCGCTGAGAGAGCTCCGGGAGGGAAGGAATTACTTGAGGGCACTCCTCAGAGAGAAACGGCTGCTTCGGACCAGGAAGGCTCGCTCAGCCTAAGGCTATTCTTTCTTCTTCTTCGCCGCACGCGGTTTCTTCGCGGCGGCCTTCTTCGGCTTCGCTGCCTTCTGTTCCGTTACGGCTTCTTTGGAGGTGTCCTTCTCGGCAGCCTTTGCGGGGGCTTCGGGTTCAGCTTCCTCCGTTGGCTTCTTGGGCCCTTTCTCCTCCTCTTTTTCCTCGCCTAACTCTATCTCCTGTATGGTGAGCTCCTTCCCCGAAACGAAGACCCGGTACTTTTTCCTGACACCGTTCATGTACAGGAATCTCTTGATGTAGGTCTTGACGTGCCTGGGCTTCACTCCTGCTCTCACGCTGGCGTCTTCGAACTCTATCTCATCACCCGACAAGGAGGGCTTCGAGCCCACCCTCGGCTCCAGGAAAGCGGCCAGCTCGTCCCCCTTATTCTTCAATGTGCCAAGCGCGACCTTCAAGCTGACATCCCCTTCGGCGCCATCGGTTATAATTGTTGCCGCTATCTGCCGTGCCTTCTCCTTCGTTTCTGGTACGTCCTTATTGCCCTGAGCAGGTCGATGAACCTGAAGGCCGGCCAGAAGACGTCTACGAAGACAAGTTCGGAATACGCTCCCTGCCAGAGAAGGAAGCCGCTCATCCTCTCCTCTCCGGAGGTCCTGATGATGAGGTCAGGTTCCTGGTTGGGAAGGTAAGAGGTGTATAGCCTTGCAGAGACAGTGTCCTCGCTTATCGAATCAGGGTCCAGCTTCCCGCTTCTGACGTCCTGGGCCACAGACCTCACCATGTCTGTTATCTCCGCCCTACCCCCATAGGCGACCGCGATGTTGAGATAATGGTCGCTGTATCCCGACGTCTTCTTCTCGATTGCGTGAAGCAGGTCGTTGATAGAATCTGGAAGAAGGCCGAGCTGGCCTATGGCCCTTACGTTTACTTTGTACCTCTCGATTCTCTCGTCGTTGAGGAGTCTTTCGAGCCTGGCTTGGATGAGTTCGAAGAGCTGCTTCAACTCGTCGGGTGTCCTGTCAAGGTTCTCCGTCGACAGCACATACAGGGTCACAGTTTTGATTCCGACTTCGTGGCACCAGTCCAGCAGCTCCTCGGCCCTGTTCGCCCCCTCCTCGTGACCAAGCCCCTGAGCCACCCCCTGGTTTGACGCCCACCTTCGGTTCCCGTCGAGGATTATCCCGATATGGCTTGGTACACCACCCTCTTCAATCTGGGCCTTTAGCCTCCCTTCGTAGAGGCGATATGCTCCCAGGATTCTCAGAGCTGACTCTAACATGTACTACTCGTTTTCGGGGGTGCCCCTCGGCCGCACGCGGGGATAGATCGCAGTGGTTGCGGCGAAGATCGCCGCGAGCCCTATCAGAACGGCTGAGATGAGGAGGAATGAAGACACGGCAGTCCCGCTTACAAGGAAATCAGAAAAGGTCCTGAGCGGAAAATAAAGTATCGCAAGCATGATCAGCACGAACCCGTCCCGCCTCCACCTCGCGCTGTCCCTTGCGACGTGCGAAAGCAAT
>DATDGE010000265.1:0-2170 GCA_036522255.1 Nitrososphaerales archaeon
GATCATCTGGGAGAGAAGTTGTTCGTATTCGGTGGCCATCACGAACCAGTCACGGCGGACTGCCGAAACTATAAAGGCGTTATCGGCGGGTTTGTGGCATGCGGCCGCAACTCCTCGTCGGGGGGCTTTTGGTCGGGGTCATGGGACTTGGCTTCTACGTGCTGGAGCTCCCATTGGTCTTCTTCTGGAGCATCCCCTTCGGGATCGGAGGAGCGATAATGATAATCGCGAGCTTCTTCTTGCCGGAGACCCAGGGGCAGCTGACCCCTCCGGAAGGGTACAGATTTTGCCTCTACTGCTCCAGTCCTGTGCCGCTGACTTCAGAACGATGCCCTCACTGCAACGGAATCCAGCCGAAGGGGACGGCCTGATTGATTGAAGCCGGGCGGAGATTGCACCCGGGCCGCGAAGTCCTTGTCGAATCCGTGAACTTTCGGGGCCATCCGTTGGTCCGTTCCCTGCATCGCACTACCATCGAAGTGACCACAGATGAATCCCTGACCGAAAACGGGGATTGCATCGTTGGAGTGGGCGCGGCGAAGGGGTGCGCGGGGCTGGATTCGCGGGTCAAAGAGGCCCTGAGGCGGAGAGGGTCGATGGTCACGATCAGGGTCGTCGCGGGGACTTTCTCGTTTT
The DNA here is from genome assembly GCA_036522255.1 of Nitrososphaerales archaeon. GTDB lineage: Archaea > Thermoproteota > Nitrososphaeria > Nitrososphaerales > Gagatemarchaeaceae > UBA183. Next base: position 637 of record DATDGE010000265.1, read on the forward strand.
CAATCAAGGCCTCGGGAGACCCTAGGCTCCAACTCTCGAACGAGCACGATATGGTGATCCGAAGGAGCGATTTCATCAGCGACAGGACGCTGGCAATTCAAGCCGATGCCGCCGCGAAAGATATTCCCAGGGAGATGGTCAATCTTCTTAGGAACCCGGCGACGGTCGGAAGGCTCGAAATAGAGGTGGACTGAGCACGAGTGGCTACAAGGCCGTGGCCTTTACGATGCAAGCACTTGTCAAATACCATGGGCTGAAGGACTGGCAGCTCCGTCTTCCGTATCATGACAGCATCTCGGTGAATACGACGTCGATGAAGACCGAGGCCGAGATAACGGACCGGAAGAAGGGTGGCGTGTTTGTCGGCGGGAAGGCCAACGAATCAGCGAATGCGAGACTTCAGCAGGTAGTTTCTGCGTTGGATCCCTCCAAGAAGGTGGGGGACTTCAGGATAGACAGCCGAAATCTGCCTCCTGGAAAGGCAAAGGGGATCGGGTATTCTTCTTCCGCAGGAGCTGCACTCACATTGCTCTGCAACAGCCTCCTGGTGGGAGGTGAGCCTGACCTCACCGCACTTTCTAGGACTGCCAGACTTTTTGCTGCCTCGGCTTCGAGGTCCCTGGTCGGAGGATTTTCGAGGCTCTACGCCGGAAAGGACGACGAGAGCACCTACTCGAGGAAGTTTGCAGACTCCAGAGACATGGACCTCAGGATGGTGATCGTACCCCTCCCTTCGCGCGTGAAGACTGAAGATGCTCACAGAGAGGTGCTGACATCCCCCTTTTTCCGGGCGCGCATTGAATCAGCACAACTCAGGTGCGAAGAAATGGAGAAGGCGATATTGGGGAACGATCTGGACGCTCTGGGAAGATTGGCCGAAAAGGACACACTTGAGCTTCACAGCCTGACCATGACAGGCGACAGTGGGTTGATAATAATGACCGAAGATTCCCTGAGGATAATCCGGAAGGTAAGGAAGCTTCGTGACGACGGCAAAAAGGCGTACTATTCTATGCAGACAGGACCATCAGTCTTCATCAACACATCGGAGAAAGACGAGAAAGAAGTATTCGACGCAATTACGAAGCTCGGTTACAAGGCGTACCATTCGCGGGTGGGCGGGGAGGCGAGGATACTATGACGCAGAGGAAGAACGTAGGGGATTATCTCGCTGAACTGGAGAAGACCAAGAATGACAGGGAAGAGCAAGTCAAAGAAGGCCTGGAAATCTACATCGACCTCTGGAAAAAGACTATCGAGAACGGAGTCGTCCGAGAAACAGACCTAGTCGAAGAGGCACTTGAAAAGATCGAAGAGAAGGGAGGCCTGTACAAGGCCGCCGAAAGTTAGCACACTCGCAGCCTGGCCTAGCGCATGACTTCCCCGCCGTCCAGCACAGCCACCTGGCCTGTCATGAAACTGGATTCATCGCTGGCAAGGAAGAGAGCCAGGCTTGCGGCGTCGGCCGGCGTACCGAACCGTTTCATGGGAATCGCTGCCAGGTAGGATTCTTTCTGCTCTTTGTTCAGCCATT
>DATDGE010000266.1:0-3232 GCA_036522255.1 Nitrososphaerales archaeon
TCTTGCTTCCAGCCCGTCCATTAGTGAAAGAAGCTGGCTGACGACCCTTCGCTCAACCTCACCTGTGACCTCCTCCCTCTTCGGTGCGATCGAGTCAATCTCGTCGATGAATATGATGGTGGGCGATTTCTCCTTGGCCTCCTTGAAAATCTCCCTAAGGCGAGCCTCGGATTCTCCGTAGAACTTGCTCATTATCTCCGGGCCGCTGATAGGGATGAAGTGTGCGCTGCTTTCGGTCGCGACGGCCTTCGCGAGCAAAGTCTTGCCCGTCCCGGGCGGACCGTAAAGAAGAATTCCCTTCGGAGCCTCGACTCCGAGCTTCTCGAAGATCTCGGGGTGGCGCAGAGGGAGCTCGATCATCTCCCGGACCTTCTGAATTTCGTCCTTCAGGCCGCCGATGTCTTCGTAGGTGACCTGCGGGACTCCGCGGAGCGCCTCTCCCTTTTCAGAAATTACAAAGACAGTCCTCTGCGTGATCAGGGCGGCGTCTGCGACCGGGCTGACCCCGACCACCTGGAATGTGAGTCTGCCCCCAAAGTAGGGGATCATTATGTTGTCCCCCTTTGTCACCGGGACACTTTCCAAAGCATCCGCAAGATATCTTTCGTCGATTGGAGGGACTGCCTCGAGGGGTGCGACCACGACTTTCTCGGCAGGCGGGGCCTTTACCTTCTTGACCACGACAACGTCGCCGATCGCGACTCCCGCGTTGTTCCTGATCAGGCCGTCTATCCTAACTATCCCTCTGCCTTCGTCGGAAGGATACAGGGGCAGGCACTTTGCGACAGTCCGGCGTTTGCCTTTGATTTCTATGACATCCCCTGTCGAAGCGTCGAGGGCGTCCATGGCGTCGTAATCAATTCTTGCAACTCCCCTACCAACGTCCCTGGTGTAAGCTTCTAGAACTTTTAGTTGGACTTGCTGCTGACTCACTCCGGCTCCACTCTCAGACAACGTTTACCCTCCTGTAGCCCTTATTAGCCTTGTCCTTCAATGAGAAGGAAATCTCCAGAATTCCGTTTTTGTATTCTGCCTTTCCAGAATCCGGTTCAACTTCTGCGTTAAGATTGACTTGTGCTCTATATTTCTTAGGACTTCTTTCCGCGGTGATCAAGGCAGTCTCGTCAGTCGCCTCTATCTTGATATCTGGTTTTTCGACTCCTGGCATTTCCAGCAAGAGCCTTAGTATCGAATTCTTGTCGTCCACTATTTGCTCGAATATTGGCGCCCTAAATCCATCTTTTCGGGTCGGGTTGTCCCCGAATATCTGCACCGTGGGCTTCCCTTCCGGGCCAAGATTGAACGAGAAACCAGCGACGAAAGGCCTTGAATCGCCTCTTCCTCCAAAAATGCTGCTCTTGACAGCCTCTTCCAAGTCCTTCTCGAAATCCTCGAAATACTTGTCCATCTCGTCGAGCATGTCCCGCAAATCCCGCCTTTTGTCCCCGCTCACATGATTCACCTTTGGTTAATTAGCCTCAGGTTAAACTCTTTTATAAATCCTTCGTCCAGCGGGTCAAGTGGAAAAGGGAACCATTGACGAGGTACTCGTCCACGGGGCCAGACTCAAGATAGCCGACGCCGTCTCACTCCGGCCTAGGACGTTGACCGAGCTCGCAGACATCACAGGAATCTCTGTCCAGGGCGTCATAAAACACCTGAAACGGCTTGCACAGCTGGGGCTTATTGAGGAGCGCAAAGCCCCTGCGAGCGTCACCAAGGCCCGAAGGGTCTACGTAGCCCGAAGCGCTTCTGTGGGAGACTACTCTGCCAAGGACTTGGCAATAGTGAAGCTTTCAAGGGCAACCCGGCCCGAGAAGAGAGCGCACGCGAAGAATCAGGACCTCGAATCGTTGGCCGCCGACGTTCTCTTTCAGCGAAGAAGGATCAGAGATGAGGCCAGGAAACTTGGGAAGATGATTGACCAGCTTGTCGAAGAAGAAGAACTCCTTAACGGTGCCTTGGAGGCGGGACCCTTCACGGACGACGAGCGGCTGATTCTCCTGAGTCTTCTCACCGAGGAGACGATAGAAGACGGAGTCCGTGTCCTGTCCAAGTATTACGGAGTTGAAGACAGAAGGTCTATAGACAAAGCTCTGGCGAAGGCGAGGCATAGTGTCGACAAGTAAGAAACTAGTTATGGTGACCAACGACGACAGCGTTCAGAGCAACGGTATCATAGAGCTCGCAAGGGCGGTCTCGAAGCACGCTGAAGTTATCATCGTGGCACCCGAGCAACCGCAGAGCGCCACCGCCCTAAGCCTGACATTTCACAAGCCGCTCAGGGTCGCGAAGGTCCGAAGGGAGAAGTTCGAATGCTACGCCGTCTCCGGTTCCCCTGGAGATTGCGTGATGATAGGGGTCAACAAGGTCCTACCGAGACGCCCCGACCTCGTGGTGTCTGGGATAAACATCGGGGATAACAACACATTCCAGGATATCCTCGCGTCGGGAACAGTAGCCGCGGCTCTGGAGTCAGCGATAACGGGGATTCCGGCCCTGGCGTTCTCCATGGAAGTCAGCGGCGAGTCGATGTTCGCCCTGGAGTACGACCAGCCCGATTTCGCAAACGCGGCCGCGATAGCAGGAGAAATTGTGGGTGACGTCCTTGAAAACGGGATGCCAGAAGGCGCTGAGATTCTGAACGTTAATTTCCCGGAAGGCGTCGAGCCTTCGACTCCGATAATGCTGACGCAGGTCGGAAGGAGGAAGTACACTGACAAGGTGATCGTAAGGAGGGACCCGCGAGGGAGAGCATACTACTGGCTCTTTGGGGAGAAGTTGTCGCATTTCCCGCCGAACACCGACGCTGACGCCGTGCTCGTGAAGCGACGGGTGTCGATATCGCCGATGGTTCTCAACATGTCGGGCCCAATTTCAAACGATTTGGAGGAACTCCGGGACAGGGTTCAGACGAAGCTTGCGAGCCGAAAAGGCGAGAGGCGGAGGTAGGTAAGGAGAGTTGTTGATCGGCCAAGCTTCCAGGCTACCCATGTCGGATTGGGAGAGAATCAACGTCAAAATGAAGGTTGTTAAGCTGAGTTGGCCTGTGCAGCTGCTCGTTCCTGCACTGATTTTCCCGTCGCTTTCAAAGAGTACCCGCGGGCTGACTTTCTACCCTGGTCGGATGGGCTTCGCGCTTGGCAGTCTGCTCGCAGCTTCGAGCGCCCTCATCGGCGCCCTCCTGGTCGGTCCGACAGGGCCCGTGGGGGCCATCCTATCGCTCTGGTTC
>DATDGE010000267.1:0-3279 GCA_036522255.1 Nitrososphaerales archaeon
GTTTCTGATGATTCGGCAGGGAGCAGGGGAGCCCGGGGCTTTCCACATTCGATTCCCCTTTCTCGCAGTATCTCGTAGTAGGCTGATATGGCTCCGCTCTTTACGGCATCTTTCACTTTCAGGACCATGTTTTGGGCCCCAAGGGCCTCGTCGTAGGACGCACCACGCTGCGCCGCTACAAGCGACACGAATGGCTCGGGGAGGGCGCTCGCGCCTCCTGATACGAGCCCATCTGCTCCAGACATGAGTGCAAAAAGACCGTACTCCTCCGTCCCATTCATGACTACGAAGTCATCTGGAACTGCATCCAACAGGTCGAGAAGGTGAAGGAAGTCACGAGAAGAATCCTTGATTCCCGCAACGATCCCTGCTTTCGCCATGGCCGCCACTGCGCCGGGCTGAAGGTTGTTGCCCGTGAACTGGGGAATGTTGTAGGCGAAAGTTGGGATGCTCACAGATTTTGAAATTGCTTGGAAGTGCTTGAAGATGGCCTTGTCCCCCGGCTTGTAGTAGTACGGTGTGAGGCTGGCCACGGCAGTCGCACCTGTTTTCTCTGCATGCTTGGCGAGCTCGATTGAAGAGGCGGTGTCTGCGGAACCCACCTGAACCACCACTGGTATTTTGCCAGAGGCTTCTTCGATCACGGCCTCGGCGACTGCCTTCCTCTCGTCAGGACTGAGCATTGGTCCCAATCCTGTGCTCCCGCATGGATAGAGGCCGTCGACCCCCTTCGATATCTGGAAGCGAACGAGGCTGGACATTCGTTCGGCGTCGACACGACCCTTGTCGTCAAAGGCCGTTATCAGGGCGGTGAAGAGGCCCCCTATCTTCTGCTTGCGGACTCTTGCCAATCCAGACAGGGGGCCTGCAGAGGGTCGAATTATGCTTGATGGAAGTCCGATCGAAGGCCTATGAAGAAAGGTTGGTAGTCGTTGGTCATTCGCCTCTTCTGAAGTAAGCCAAAGAAAAGCCGAACAGGAGGGTCAGGCCTCCCAGCCACAGGAATCCTCCGGCCCCCGGTAGGTACCAGGAGACAACAATCAAGAGTATCCCGAGAAGCCAGAGCAAGAGATACGATTGTACCATACGAAACACCTAGATGCCCTGAATCATAGATCTGATTTGTGAACTTACGTCTTGTATTGATAGTGTTGCACCGCAATACTGGCATTCGACAAACCGGCCGGTCGGCATCGGTAGAGCTGCTCCGCAGTTTGGACACTTAAGCTCAACCGCTTCAACAACCCCTTGGCGCTCCGGAGGAGGCAGGCCAGACTGTCTGGCCCTGTCCTCCTGAAGTATCTGAGTCGAAATTTCAGAAATTTTGCCGTCGATCTCTGTCTGGAGTTGTTTGATTTCGTTAGAGTGTGCCTCCCTCTCCTCGTCTTTGCGGAGTCTGGACGAGAGGGATAAGAGAACGTTCTTCTGCACTCGACTCCGTTCCCCCCTGAGGATTTCCGAAATCACAGACAGGTTACGTTGGACGAGGCTAAGATTTGTTATTGCCTGGCGAGTGCCGGAAGACAAGCTGGCTTCGTTGACGGGGTACCCGAGATTGGCCCCCAGCCTTCTGAGGACCTCTTGTCTTGAAGTCGAGGACAGCATCTTGACTCTACATGAACTGCATCATTTGTTGGTAAAGGGCCTTGATTTCATCGGCGGGACCAGAGAGGTCCATCTCCGTCTTCATACTCTGGACATGAATGATGCCCTTCCTTTCTATTAACCCCTTTTCACTGTATTTGACACCCTGCAAGTCAGCGAGCCTCTGTGTTACGACGTCGTCGTTCTTGAACAGCATTCCTCTCTGTGCGTACAGGAGGATGCGCCTGTCGCTTAGGATCACTCGGTACCTTTTAGCTCCAAATCGGACTGCTCGGCCGCTCTGGAACCTGACCTCCTCACCAGGCATCAGGTAGTCTTCGAAGGGCAACGGCAGGCCTCAGCTCGACGACGACAGGAAACTCCAGGCTAATACCGCTATGACCATGACACAGGACCCTATTAGGCCTGCAATCAGTGCGCCGGCGGCGTCAGCGCTCAGGCCCATGTTCTGGACAAATTGGAGCACAGGAGTTTTTACCATCCATGCCAAGGAGCCCAAGAAGTATCCTCCTATCCAGAATCCGAGAAGAGCACCCATTCGGCCCATTTTGTTTCTATGCTATGTCTTTTGATAGATTGGTAAATGAGGGGAAGATAGGATTCTTTTACACCGGAGTGCAAGAGTTTAGACGATGATGCGGGAGACGAACAATTCGAACTGGACTTTTTGGGTCCCGGGGGCAAGGTCTCCGTAATGACCCCTTCGAACCAATCTCAATCTTCGCTTAAATAAGACGACAAAGAAAAGACAACCACGGAACCGACACTCACGCCGTACCTGAACTTCGACGGAAACACGGCGGAAGCAATGAAATATTATCAGTCAATTCTCGGAGGAGAACTAACCATGCAGACATACGCCGAAGCGAACATGGCTGACAATCCCAAGGAAAAAGACAGAATCGTTCACGCGTCTCTGAAAAGCGAAGGCCTTTCGTTAATGGCCGCTGATTCCCAAATGGACAAGCCACCAAAGTTCGGCGACAACATCCATATGAGCATTAGTGGTCGGGATGAGGACAAACTGACGAAAGTCTTCAACGATCTGGCAAAGGGGGGGAAGGTGGACATGCCGCTTGCAAAACAATTCTGGGGAGATACATTCGGAATGCTGACTGACAAATTCGGGGTCCACTGGATGGTAAACATTACGGCCCAACCCCAGGGGTAGGAACAGGCCCGCTTTGCTTGCCGAAGCGCTAGGTGATTGGTCTAGAGCTAGCCACGGCGTTAAGCGATTAGATAATTAGGCGAGTCCTCGGCACTCAGCCAAAGGTGCCCAGAGGGAGTGTCCTGACCAGCCCTGCCTACCCGACCAGCAGAGAGGCTCTAGGCCTTCCCGGAAAGAGAAGCGTTCAAGTGGCGCTTGCCTTTGCGGAGATTGCAAAGAGAGACCTTCGGGCATCTCAAGTCTTATACGAGGAGAAGCTGTTTCCCCAAGCGATCTTCGAACTCCAACAGTCTGTCGAGAAGGCGGTGAAAGCCATCGGATTGCTCATGGGTCTGGTCAGACCGATACGAGATGATTTGAATCGCGAAGTTGTTCACACTTCAATCTTCAGCACATTGATTCGGCTCCCCGACCGTCTCGGGCAACTAAGAAGGAACCTTGGTGTCTTGGCGGCATTTGAAACATCCGAGGAGGGGAGGGACCTAATCATGAAACTTGGGCTG
>DATDGE010000268.1:0-4897 GCA_036522255.1 Nitrososphaerales archaeon
GAACCCATACTCGCACCAGTCGGGGGCCTACGCGAGCCGCTGTGCGGTGATGGGAACCGGCGCCCTGCTGGGCGCAGCCAAGAAGCTCAAGGAAAAGGCTGCGAGGATTGCGGCACATATACTGAAAACAGACCCGGAAAGAATCGTGTTCAAAGACGGGGCGGCAGTCGACCGGGATTCGGGCAAGAGCATCCCACTCTGGCAGATAGGAAACATCGCCTGGGTCAACAACCTCCTTCTTCCCGAAGGGATGGAACCAGGATTGGTGGCGATCAATTACTGGAAGCCAGAATTCGGCCTGCCGGACGAGAAGTGGAGGCTCAACCAGACCCTGACGTACTCCTACCAGAGCCATGCAGCAGTCATCGAAATGGATCGCGAGACTGGGAAGTTCAAGCTCCTGAAGTACGCGATTGTTGACGACTGTGGGAAACAGATCAACCCTTTGATCGTTGAGGGACAGGTGCACGGAGCCGCGGCCCACGGCATCGGGGCAGCCATGTACGAGAACTTCGTCTACAACACAGACGGCCAGCTTCAGAGCAGCACGTTCGTGGATTACCTGGTTCCGACGGCCCTGGACATCCCGCACATCGAAACGGAAAGCATGGAGACCCCGTCGCTCTTCGCGCCGAAGGGGATCAAGGGAGTCGGTGAGGGTGGCGGGACTCCCCTGGCTGCCATTGCGAATGCGGTCGAGGACGCGCTCAGTCCGCTGGGAGTTGAAATCAGAGACTCTCATCAAAACCCCCAGGACGTCTTCAAACTGATTGAAGGAAACAAGGCAGGGCGCCACGGAGGCCCCATGGCGACTGTGGCAAAGCACAGGTCTGGAAAGTAGCCTCCAAGCTCGAAAGGTTTTTGACGGGAAGCGGAGTCGGAGCGAAAAGTAACTGAGAGAAATGAAGGCGCTCAACTCAGATGGGTTCAGTTTCGATGCAGAGAATCTCGAAAGTGGAAGATGGGTCGGAAAGGACAGCTGGGTCAGTCATTTCGACTATGACCTGGAAACGCTGTCGAAGTTTCACTTCCCCAAAGAAGTTGTATTCCATGACGTGACTCTGAGGGATGGCGAGCAGACCCCTGGCGTGGTTCTACGACGTAAAGAGAAAGTGGCAATCGCGAGAAAGCTCGACGAAGTCGGAGTGCAGAGAATTGAGGCAGGGATGCCAGTCGTTTCCCAAGACGACGCCGAAGCCGTAAAGGAGATCGCCCACCTCGGGCTCCAAGCCAAGGTCACTGCGTTTTCAAGAGTGGCGAAGGAGGACATCGACGCCGCGTTGCGATGTGACGTCAGCGGGATAATCTGCGAAGCGCCCGTAGGAATCCCCAAACTGAAACAGTTCAACTGGACCTACGACCAGGTCATTGAGAAGGCGGTCGACGCCATCAGTTATGCGAAGCAACACGGCCTGTGGGCTGCTTTCTTCGGCGTTGATGGGACCAGAGCTGACCCGGCTTTTCTGACACGCCTATACTCAGAGGTCTCCGCAAAAGCTCACCCTGACGCCTTCGTTGTCGTTGACACATTTGGGTGCGCATCTCCTGAAGGGTTTGGGAAGCTCGTCAGCAAGGTCAGAGAAACGGTCAAAGAGCCACTAGAGGTCCACACACACGACGACTTTGGGCTGGGAGTAGCCGTTGCAATCGCAGGCCTTCAGAATGGAGCTTCGGTTGTTCATACTTCGGTCAACGGGATCGGAGAGAGGGCAGGTAACGCCTGCTTTGAGGAGCTCGCGATGTCTCTCAAATACCTGTACGGTCAGCCAGTAAATCTGAAGTTCTCCAAACTAAAGGAGCTGTCTGAACTCGTGCAGGAACTCACGCGGTTCCCACTTGCGCCCAACAAGCCGGTCGTCGGGGAGAGAGTATTCACCAGGGAGGCAGGCATCTCAGTCGCAGGCTGGATGAAGTATAACCTGGGCTCGGAATCTTACCTCCCCGAAGTTGTCGGAAACAAGCACGGCGTATTCCTTGGAAAGAAATCCGGGGGCCATTCCATAGAGTGGAAGCTCAGGGAGCTTGGTCTCGAGGCCAATGCCGATCAAGTCCAGGAGATACTCGCCCAGGTGAAGAAGAAGGCCGAAGAGACAAAATCAAATGTTGAAGACACTGAGTTCCTGGTAATTGTCAACTCGGTAGTGTCGAAGGGAACCAAGAAGTTCGCGACGAAGCCAAGTTAGCCCTAGCCTTCAGCTCTTCTTCTCTTTCCGGTGGCTGCTCCCCTTCAGGAAACCCCTGATAGCTTCCTTCGCTTCAGGACTGTCCAGGACCGCCGTGTATGCGTCACTCTCCATGATCAAAGCGTCAGCTAGACTCATGCTCGAACCCTTGTTCATCAGCTCCTTGGCCAGTCTGAGATTCGACGGGTTCGCCGACTTCAGTTTCTCGCAGACCTTCTCCGTCTCCTGGAGGATCGCTTCCCTTGGGACGACGCGGTTTACGAGGCCCCACTCATAGGCTTCCTGGGCGGAGACAAGGCCGCCGGTGAAGACCATTTCCTTGGCCTTTCTCAGACCGATGGACCTCGGAAGACGTTGGGTCCCCCCTCCGCCTGGAATAAGCCCCACCTTCAGCTCAGTTTGGCCGAAACGAGATTCAGGGGTGGCGATAATGATGTCCAGGGCCAACAAGAGTTCCACTCCTCCCCCGACAGCGATGCCGTTGACGACGCCGATTGTGGGCTTCGGGTAGTTTTCGACGTAGTCAAGGAATTGTCGGACGAACTTAGCATAGGAGTGCGCCCTGCTTCCCCGAAGTCCGAAAAGGAAGTTCAGGTCAGCGCCTGCGCTGAAGACATCGCCGCGAGCAGCGATGACCACGCACCTCACTGCGTCGTCCTCTTCGTGCTTTTTGAGAATCGCGAGGATGCGCTTTCTCGTCGGGACGTCTAGGATGTTCATCGCCCGGACTCTGTTCAGCTCAATGGTCAGGACCCCGTCGTGGACATCCCATAGGACGGGGCCTTGCACAGAAGTTGCTTGGGACGTGATGACTAAAAGTTTCCTGCGGATGGAGCGGATTCACGCGTTGTGCCTTTAAGACGAGGAGCTAGAACCGGGTCGACGTGCGAGTACCGGTTGCCTTCTAGTCGGGTAGCTCCCAAAATCGACCGCGCCAAGCTGGTGAAGGACGCACTGGAGCTGGTGAATGTCGACAGCCCTACCGGGAAGGAAGGCGAGGTCGGAGAGTTGTACGCTTCCAAACTCCGGGCAGTCGGGATGAAGGTGACCATGCAGGAGGTAGAACAGGGGAGGTACAATGTCCTCGGCTTCTTGTCTGGAAAGAATCCGGACGGCGCGACCCTGATGTTCAACGGACACCTCGATACTTCTTTCGCTGCGAGCGAGTCTCAGGAAATACTGAAGGCGATTTCGCCGGTGTACCCGTCAGAGCCACCGTGGGGTTACGTGAAGAACGACTGGATCTACGGAATGGGAGCGTTCAACATGAAATCGGCATTGGCCGCCTATGTCGCTGCGGTCCGGGCAATCCAGGATTCAGGGACGAAGCTGGCAGGGAACATTGTGATCGCCGGAGTGATAGGCGAAATCGAGAAGACCCAGGTTGGGAACTACCGCGGTCCTCAGTACAGAGGGTACGGCCACGGTACTTCGTATCTCGTTGCGCATGGAGGGACAGCCGACTTCGCCGTCCTTGGGGAGCCCACAGGCCTGCGACTGATGACCGCCCACAGTGGCAGCTGCTGGTTCAGGATTGGCCTCAAAGGAACTCTTGTGCACTCAGGGCACTCTGCAGGAGTCACCAACGTAATCCTGCAGATGAACCGGGTGATCGACGAACTCGAACGCTGGATTCCTGGCTACCAAGCAAGGTACACCTACCTAGGGTCGAAGCCCACCGTCAACTTGGGGTCCATCGAGGGAGGCTGGCCCTGGAGGGCCTCACGGACACCGGCGTTTTGCGACCTTTACGTCGATGTGAGGTTCCCTCCTCCGCACCATCCTCTTGACATAAGGGAGGAAGTGGGGAAGGTGCTCGCGAAGGTGGAGAAAAAGCATGGAATCTCGGCCGAGCTCGAGCTCTACCTTACCGACGCCTGGTCAAGGGTGCTCCCGGATGAATATGTCTGCCGCTCCATAACGAAGGCACATCAGGCGGTTTTCCACAAGAAAGTGGAGAACGTCTACTTTTCGTGGTCGTCGGACGCGAACATACTCACGAGACATGGAGTGGTCGCCGTGAACTATGGGCCCTCCGGAGGTCCGGGGAAGGAAACAAGAGGGACAATGTTCATTCCAAACCTGGTGGACTGCGCCAGAGTCTATTCCATCGTAGCCGAAGACATCACGTCGAAGAAGAGGAGCCAGGTCAGGAAGGTCGCGGCTGCATGAACAGCAGATAACATTGCCGCGAACAACGGATTAATATCCGAAAATTTCTCGGTTCGAAAGGATTAGCGTAGTGTCGTCCTCGAGCGGGACCGTCGTCTTCGAATCAAAGTCTGAGGCCCGAGCCGGGACACAGATGGTTGGAAAGGAGGTAAAACCGAGAAAGGACCTCCCATTGGTGCAAGGCCTCGGGACCTACGTCGGTGACATCAAGCTTCCGAAGATGGTCTATGCTTTTTTCGTAAGGAGCGTCTACGCGCATGCGAGAATCAAAAGCATCGACTCGGCGAAGGCCCTAGCTCTGCCTGGGGTGGTGTACGTCCTGACGGGTAAGGAAGAGGCGAGGCAACTAGTGTCCTGGATGTCTTTGCCTGGGCTGAGGCAGCCTGAGAGACTATCGCTTGCGAGAGATAAAGTGAGGTATGTCGGCGAGCCGGTGGCAGTCGTCGCGGCTACAAGCCTCAGCATCGCCGAAGACGCCGCAGAATTGGTTGAAGTCGAATACGAGCTTCTCGATCCTGTTGTCGACGCAGAAAAGGCGCTGG
>DATDGE010000269.1:0-4517 GCA_036522255.1 Nitrososphaerales archaeon
ACGGGCTGGTGAACTTTCTGATATCGGCGTCGCTAAGGTGGTCGGAGTGTTCGTGGCTGATAAGCAGGAGGTCCGCCTTGTAATCCCCCTTTGCATTGACTGGGTCGATAACAATCGTGAGTGAGCCCTGAAGAACGAACGAGTCGTGCCCGAGCCAGTGGACCCTAATCCCCTTGTAAGTCCACAATCTCGGCTCACCTACAGGTTTAGTCCTTCCTCTTTGATCCCTGTCTTGTCTATTAACAGGATATCGATGCCGTTGCCGCTCATCGCGTCCCTGGCCACGGCGGCTTTGATGGCCGTTACAAGAAGGTCCCGAGCCTCCTTCTGGGTCATGGTAGGGCTGTACCCAGCTTCGACCACGCCAATGGCTGTCTCCTCCCCAGTTCCGACTGTGGCATACTGGTCGGAGATCACGCTCCCCAGCGGGTCGAGGACGTAGACTATCGGCTTGTCTCCCACCCCTCCCAGGATTACCTGGGTCAGGAGTGGTGCGTACCTGTTCTGGAACATAAGGGTCGACATGAGCTTTGCGACAGAATTAGGCTTGAGCGCCTTCCTGGCCTCCAGTTCTTTGAGCTTCGAGTATACCCCCACTTCCTTCACCAGATTCTGCATGTCGGCGACCATACCCGCGCAAACTGCCCCGACGGTCTCCGTGACCTTGAAGACTTTCTTTCCCGACTTGCTCCTTACGAAGGATCCTAGGGTGATCCGTCTTTCAGCGCCCAGGACGACGCCGTCCTTGTAAGCGATCCCCACTGCAGTGGCACCGGGCATGTACTGCTCGTAAGACATTAGAAATCCATCCGAGCGAAAAGACTCGCCTTTTTAGACATTGTGCCCGTCTACCGTCCCTTGGCCTGTGTAGGCGTTATCGTCACGATTGAACTCTTACCATCAGGCTCCACCGAGTAAGAGCACGATGTGAACTGGCGCGCCAGCTGCAGGCCCGACTCTAGATGCGTCGTCGCTAAGGTGATTCTCACCCTCGAAGGTCCGGGTGCGAGCGAGAGCAGGGGGAGCAGCATGTCCGCCAAGTTCGAATCAAGGCACGCCCCAGAATTCGCGATCGCGACGAATTTGTTTCCTGCGTCGGAACCCACTTCTTCTGCGCGTTTTCCTTTCGCCCCGATCGCGTCGGACCCCAGAAAGAATCCGCCCCCTGTGGAGTAGATTAAGATGGACGATCCCGGCGATTCTGTCTGCTCAACCACGACCTCGCTCTCTCTGGTTCTGATCGATGACTTCGCGAGAACCTTCGAGGCGGCCGTGAGCTGGCGTTCCGCAACATGCCTTGGAAGACTTCCACACCTGCTACGGATCCTGACGTCCGACAAACTCGGCTCGACCAATAGGTCAATCGGGACCACCGATTTGCTTGGTTCGATGGACGCTTTTACATTCCCTCCTCCACGTGGATAATAGCCTCGCTTGATGGCCGAAACTTCGAACTTGATTCCAATCGCCCCGAATGCCTGGCGGACGACATCGCGGAAATAGTCGAAAGTAGGACTCCAGGGCACGTCGGTCCCCCCGACCAGCTCGATTGAAAGGGCTGAGCCGGAGAGTGCCACCGCAGGAACCACGGCCTGGAGAACCAAAGTGATGCTCGCGGCTGTCCCCATGTCGAACGAGAGGGAACCCCTCCGCGGAGGCCCTGGAATGAAACTTACCTCGGAGGACCCCTCCTTCGCGCCGCTCACCTGTCCGCCGAAAACTTCCGCAAGAACCTCGACGGCCGAGACGTGCTGCCTTTTGAGTCCGGGGATCGGTCTTCCTGCCCGGATCTTGGTGACCCTGACAGGCTTCGACTGGATTCCCGAGAAAGCCAGTGCAGTCCTCAGAATCTGACCCCCTCCCTCTCCCAGAGAACCGTCGACCTCGAGGAACTCCATGGCCTGACGTGAATGCATGTTTTCTTAAATAGGTCTCACCGGGTCGGCGAGACGAAAAGGGGATGCGAGTCGGTCTCTTCGTGGGCCGCTTCCAGCCGTTCCACCTCGGACACCTCGCAGCCGTGAAATACGCCCTAAAACAAGTCCAGTATCTCTACGTCGTCGTGGGCTCCGCCCAAAGGAGTCACGAGAGGGACAACCCCTTCACCGCGGGGGAGAGGATAACGATGATCAAGAGCGCCCTGGACGGCAACGGGGTCGACCCCTCGAAATGGATGGCGATACCCATCGTCGACGCCGATTCCCACTCGTTGTGGGTCGCATCCGTCGAATCAATGGTACCGAAGTTCGATATCGTATTCACAAACGACGCCCTCACGTTTTTACTGTTCAATGAAGGTGGGATTGAAGTCAAGGCGGTCCCATACTTGGACAGGAGCAGGTATTCTGCGACGAACGTCAGGGCCAGGATATTGGAGAGAAAGGACTGGGACAGCCTGGTCCCGCCCCAGGTCGCGAAGCTCGTCAAGCGTTTTGGCGGAGTAGAAAGGGTGAGGGCCCTGATGCGTAAAGACCTCCAGGGTGCATAGATTGGATAGTCGGAAGAAGCTCATCATGCTCCCGGGTCCGACCAACGTATCGGAGAGGGTGATGCATTCGATGCAGGGGCCCATCATCAATCACAGGGGGGATGCCTTCCGGGAGCTCAACAAGGGGCTCCTCGAAAAGACAAGGCACCTCTTTCAGACAGAAGGAGAGGTAGTCGTTTTTTCGTCCTCGGGGACGGGTGGAGTCGAAGCGGCTGTCCTGAACTTGATCAGGCCCGGAGATGTCACCCTGGTTCCTGTCTTCGGTGAGTTCAGCGCCAGGCTCGCCGAGGCCGTGGAGATGGCCGGGGGCAAGGCGGTCCGAGTTACATCCGATTCTGGGAAAGTGCCGGGACTCGACCAGCTGAAGGAAGCCATGGAGCAGAACAGGGGATTCAAAGCCCTCTTCCTTGTTCACAACGAGACAAGCACCGGCGTGGCGGCGCCTTACCTGGAGGCAGCGACGAAGTTGACTCGGGACAACGGAGCATTCGCGGTGGTCGACGCCATATCGAGCCTCGGGGGATACTCGATTCCAGTCGACCGATGGGGCGTCGATGTCTGCATCACCGGGAGCCAGAAGTGCATTGCAGCTCCTCCCGGCTTGGCGCTCGTTTCAGTGAGCGACCGGGTGCTCGAGTTCCTCAAGAAGTCCCCGCCGAAGACAAGATACTTCGACATACCCAGGTACTTGGAATATGGCGCAAGGGGAGAGACGCCCTTCACTCCGGCGCTCCCGGTGTACTACGCGCTCAACGAGGCCCTCAGCGAGCTGCTGGAGGAAGGCCTGACGAAGAGGGTCGCGAGGCACGAAGAGATGTCTTCCCTGCTATACGATGGCCTTGCTGGCCTGGGGTTGAAACCAGTTGCTGAGAGGTCGGTAAGGTCGAGGACCGTGCTCGCTTTCTTCTACCCTGAGGGCGTTGACGACGCCGCGTTCAGGAAGTCGCTGTCCCACGACCATGGGGTGGTGATAGCCGGAGGATTCGGACCCTTCGCCGGCAAGGTATTCAGGGTTGGATGCATGGGCAACATAAACAAGGACATTGTCGAAACAACGTTGAAGGCCATCGGTGAAACGATGTCTGTCTTCCACAACTGATGAAAGGCTATAAACCCAACACGAGGGCTTGTCGAAATCAATGGCTTTTGAAAAAGGGACCCTGATATTCGCCAACTACACCTCGCGGGTGAAGGACACCGGGGAGGGGATCGAGTCCACGGTCGAGGAGGAGGCGAAGAAGCTGAAGATCCACGATGATTCTAGGAAGTACGAGCCCAGGCTCGTCGCCGTGGGGGAAGGTTGGCTCATCGCTGGCCTCGACGCCGAAGTTGCAAAGATGAATGTGGGCGACAAGAAGGAGATAGAACTGCCCCCGGAGAAGGCGTTCGGAGTCAGGGACCCAACCCAGGTCCGAATGGTTCCGCTGCGCAAGTTCGGCGAGAGGGAGCACGAAATCGCCGTCGGTGATTCAGTAGAAATTGACAACCGAGTGGGAATCGTCAGGTTCATCGGGTCGGGGAGGGCCCAGGTGGACTTCAACCACAGGCTGGGAGGGAAGTCCATCGTCTACGATATCGAAGTCCTGAAGAAGGTCGACGGGGATGAGGACAAGGTCAGGGCGCTCATCGACAGGAGGCTGGGGGGAGAGGGGAAGAAGGCTTCCTTCGAGCTCGCTAGAGGCGACCTTGCGGTGACGGTCCCCGACGACCTCTTCTTGCTCGAGGGACTGCAGATAATCAAGAGAGGAATTTCCAATGATGTCTTCAAGTTCGTCCCCACGGTGTCCAAGCTGACGTTCATCGAGAGGTTTGTCAACGAAAAGGCGCAGCCCAAGAAGGATGAGCCGAAGGCAGTCAAACCCTCCAAGCCTGCGGAACCGCCGAAGGCCAGAGCTAAGAAGGCGGCCCCGGCACAGACTGCCTAGATTACGCCCGTCGACTTCGCCAAAATCCTTGCGCTCCGGCTGTTCAGCTTCCTCCTAGAAAGGATGGTGTATCGGTCCGGGCGGATGGAAGATGCCCTGACCAG
>DATDGE010000270.1:0-6130 GCA_036522255.1 Nitrososphaerales archaeon
ATCCTCTTTCCCCTTTCCAGCTTCAGGTATTTTCCCGAGATGTATCCGTTGCCCGCCGCGAACTTTTCCCCTACCCTGGCCGTCCCCGTCGCAGAGTCACCCGTGAACGCGGCGTGTTTCTTCGGGTCGACATAGGATTCGTACACCTCGACAGGACTAGCATCGATGATTGCGACCTGCTTGATCACCTCGAACTTCACTGCTTCCCCTTTCCCTCTAGAAAGTCCAATACATTTGAGTTGAAGACCTCCGGATTCTCCATGTGTGGAAAGTGCCTTGCACCGGGGACAGTGACCCGTCGAGCCTTCGGAATAGCCTTCGCCGTGAGCTCTCCAATCCTCCTCAGCCAGAGGGCGCTATCCTGCCCGTTGACCACCATGGTCGGGGCCGAAATCCTCCCCGCCTCCGTAGCTGTGAATCTTGGGAACGTCGTCCTCAGCTCTGCAATGGTCCTGGCGTTGTCGAGCATCATCTTCCTCGCCCCCTCGGAGAGTCGTCGGAACGCTCCCATCGAGTCCTGCACCCCGTCCACATTGAGTTCCACCGCCTTCTCGACCTGTCCTCCATCGAGGGCCTTCAATGAAGGCCCCAGGCTCTTTGTCTGGAACCTTCTGCCCGACAGAGCCACGGAAGGGCTTCTGAACAAGAGCCCAAGGGACTGGGCGCTGCTCGTCTGGTCGGCGACAAGCAAAGTCGAAATCGCAGCCTCCACGAGCACCAGGTTTCTCACCAGGTCAGGATGGTCAGCCGCCAGAAACGCAGAGATGAACCCGCCATACGAGTGTCCCACCAAGTCCACCGGACCTCCGCCAGCCTTCTCGATGAACCCCTTCAGGTCCGAGGCGTTGTTTTGCACAGTCGAATCCGACACGTCTCCTTCCCTCACGTTCGGCGCAGCGTATCTCCTGCTGACTGCGAGCATCTTCCTCCCCTTCGAGAAGGGTTCGACCTGCGCTCCCCAGGCCCTACAGTCGGTCGGAATCCCGTGAACGAAAACGACCGGCTGGCCGCTGCCTGTCTCCTCGTAGTACAGGCTGACCCCACCCACGTCGACCTTTGACATGTCCAATCCCCAGCTTTGGCCGCTATTCTCCCTTTCTCAGCCCGACTTCTTCCATGCCTGTGCCCGTTTGCAGAAATCATCAGCCTCGCCGACCGCCCTTTCGCACCGCCCGTAGTGGCTGAAGACCTCCCTGAGCAATTCTTCTATCGGGGTCGGGGCACCTGGACATTCAGAATCGAGCTGGGCCCTGACCTCCATCATGTGCTGCCAGACATCGTTGGGCACAACCACCGGGACTCCCTGCGTTCTCATAGCCATGGCTCCCTCTAAGTGGGGTTGGTATTTCTGGGTTGGCTGTGGCGTCTAGAGGCCAATGCTGTTGATCAGTCCGCCGGAATTCCCGTCGACGACGAGGACGATCTTACCGTTCTTGTGGTCGTACCTCACGAACCAGACGGGCGCATGGAGCAGTTCTGCCTCTCCTACGTCCGACTCAGTCGAAATCTGCTGTACCATGTGGTGGGCCGCGTGGGCCTTGTTCGACTGGAGCTGGTCCACCAAGGTCTTCGCCTGCGACTTCGCGATATCTTCCCCCACGTCCCCGTTGAGGACCTTCATCCCCTTCACCTTCGTCTCGTCGAAGATAACCCTCCCGTCCAGGCTGAATTGATAGTCCTTGGGCTGGTACTCAGTCAGGGCCTTGAGCGCCACGATGGGGAAGTTGTAGTCGTTGTCCATCTGGTAGGCCCGTCGGTTCCCCTGCCCACCCGCGAACCCTCCTCCGCTCATCATCGTCCCTAGCAGGACGCCCCCAACGAGTCCGCCTCCGCCACCCCCGAACCCTCTCCCCCCGCTCATAGCCCCGCCCATGATCCCCGCTAGCGCGGCTGTGGTGGCAATCTGGCCCGCCTCCATTGCCATGTCCACGGCGACGAGCGAAGTCCTTGCCGAGACGGGTATCAACCAGTAGGGGACCATGGCCAGGTTCGCCTCTTCCAGGGTCGATGACTCCTGAAGATGCCTGTGGAGGAGGCCAGTGTCCATCATCCCGTGCAACGCCTTCAACACGTCGTCCTGCTGGGAGAGCTTCAAAGTCAGCATGGTGTGTTTGTTAATGCTCTTCCAACCATCGTTCCCAAGTGAAACACTGCTTCCACAGTACGCGCACGTTACCAACATCTCCCCGAAGCTCGGTGATATCGGAGCCCCGCAGCTGGGACACTTCAGGGTGGTGGCACCTGACGGGGCGATGACCTGTTGAGTGCTCGACGCAGCCGGAGCCTGTTGCTGGCCTGAAACAAGCCCTATCCTGGCTCCGCACTTTAAACAGAATCCTGCGTCATCAGGAAGCTGGGTGCCGCACTTCGGGCAGAACACCATCATTCACCTACAGCTGCGTGCCGCAGTTGTTACAGAACTTTACACCCGCTGCAACGGGACTGCCGCAGTTGGGGCAGAACTTGCTCCCCCCTGCGGGAGTGGGCGGCCCAGTCGGCCCAGGCATTGTCGCGCCGCAGTTCGGACAGAACTTCACAGTGGCACCAACCAGGGAACCGCAGTTCGGGCAGCTCCTTGTCGCCGCAGCTTGACCCATCCCCTGGGCCATCTGCCCTCCAATAGCATAACCCACACCCAATCCAGCTCCCAGTCCCGCTGTCACTCCGGCTCCTCCCGACGGGTTGTTCGCAGCATCATCAATAGCTTTGCCTGTCTGGAACTGCATGTAGTTGACCCCGAGGACCTGCATCTCCGACCTGGTGTCGATGGCCTTCTGCACCTCGTCGGGGAGGCTGATGGTCAGTCCTGAAATCTTATTGATTTCGATCCCGTACTGCCCCAAATGGTCCGGGCTGGTCGCCAACACTTCCTGCTCGATGTTGGTAAGATTGGCTGCCAAGTCCGTTACCTTGAGTCCCTGAGCCTTCATCTTCCCCAGGGCATTGTAGAGCAAGATTACGAGCTGCTCCTTCAGCCTGCTCTCCACGTCGTCCGAGGTCTCTGCATCGAAGGTTCCGACGAACTGGTTGATGAACAGCTCGGGGGATGAAATCTTCCATCTGTATTCCCCGAAGACCCTCAGGTTGACAATCCCGAAGGTCGGGTCTGTGAAAGAGTAGGGCTCGGTGCTCCCGAACTTGCCGTCGAGGTATCTCTTCGGTATGTAGAATACTTCCGCCTCCTGTTGCACCCCCGTGAAGAACTTCAGCAGCCCGCTGACGATGGGAGCGTTGATGTCAGTGAGCGCGTATCTGTTTGGTTGGTCGAAGTAAGTCAACACCTTTCCATCCCTGTAGAAGACGGCCGTCTCGTCCTCCCTGACAACGATGTTGTCGTTCAGCCTGATGTTCCGCGGCACCTTCCAGAGAACACTCCCCTGCTTGAACTGGTCGTCCCAGGCTATTGTTGTTGATCCGAGTAAGCTCCCTCCAGTTGCCGGGATCGGGTCTGCTTTCTTTCCAAATACCATCTTTTCTCACTGCCCGAGGGCTATGCCCTCTATGGCCTCTATCCTCAATGACCACTTCTGTCTGATGTCCACGACGTTGCTTGCGAAACCTCCCAGGACCATTTGAATCGAGTTCGGCGATGTGCTGTCATAGTAGAGGTGCCCTGGTGAAGTCGCCTCGTCCAGTTGGAAGACAGTGGTGACGAAAGTGTAATCGTAATCGTAGAGCTTGTTGAGCCTGTCCTCGTTGACCTGTATTGGCGCCACCCAGCCTGCGTAGCCCTGGGCCGCGTGCCTCACTTCGCCGCTCAGCGCCTGAACCTGGGAAATCAAAGAACCTACGCTTGTGAGGTTAGTCAAGTCCCCGGCAGTCGCCATCTGCTTCCTTAGCTGCTCCAGGTTCCCCTTCACCTTGTCCAGCCTGTCCGCGACCTGGTTCCTCAGCAGTTCGTCTGAGACCCTTATGTCTTCCTTGTCCCTGTATCCTCTGAGGCCCGGTATGAGAAGCTGCAGCTTCTTCACAGCGCCCCTGTTCGCCTCGACCGTCTGCCTGATATCTGGGTTACCCTCAGACAAGACCTTACAGAATTCGACCCCTCCTCCAACTAAATAAATATGGCGAACCTTTGCCGAGATTGAGAACGGGTTCTCAAGTCTTTGGACCTCGAAAAGCTCCGGATAGGGTGTAGCGGCTGGTCCTACAAGGACTGGCAGGGCCTATTCTACCCGAAGGGACTGGCGCCTAAAGATTACCTGGGCCACTATGCCAAGGTCTTCAACTCAGTCGAGATAGATTCCAGCTTCTACCGGATCCCTAACCAGTTCATGATAACCCAGTGGAGGAACAACACCCCTGAGGGGTTCCTATTTTCGCCGAAGCTCCCAAAGAAGATAACCCACGAGAAAAAGCTGAAGGACTCAGAATCAACACTCATCTATTTCTATAGCATAGTCAGCAAACTCAAAGACAAACTCGGACCCATCGCCATCCAGCTCCCCCCTTCCATCAAGCTCAGCACGCACCTCGAGTTGATGAAGGGCTTCATCTCCCAGCTCAGCCCCGAGTTCAAGCACGCCATCGAATTCAGGCACAAGTCCTGGTTCGTCCCCGAGGTCTACTCCCTCCTTAGGAAGAACAACATAGCGATGATCTGGTCGCTCAACCAGTATCTCGAGACTCCTCCTGAGGTGACCGCCGATTTCGTCTACCTCAGGATGGTCGGGGACAGGGAAATCACGGAGTTCAACGGCATACAGAGGGACCGATCAGAAGACATGAAGCGCTGGGCGTCCTCTGTCAACGAGAATTCAAGCAAGTTCGAATCTGGCTACGTCTTCTTCAACAACCACTTCGCCGGCTTCAGCCCTGAGTCTGCCAACGAGTTCCGCCGTCTCCTTGGGCTCATGGAGCTTGACTGGAAGGCGCAGGGGACGGAGCAAAGGACTCTCTTCGGGTAGTAGCTGATAGATGCAAGCTGAGCGCAGGGCGATCCTCCATGTGGACCTAGACGCGTTCTACGTCTCCGCCGAGATGAGGGAGCACCCCGAACTCAAGGGCCTCCCGGTGGTCGTGGGTGCCGACCCAGAAGGCGGAAAGGGGAGAGGGGTCGTCGTCGCCTGCTCCTACGAAGCGAGGAAGTTCGGCCTAAGGTCAGGGATGCCCATTTCCATCGCCTATAGATTCTGTCCCCAAGCCAAGTACATTCGTCCCGACTGGGGTCTCTACGAACGTGTCTCGGAAGATGTCATGTCCACTCTGAAGGGGTTCGCCGACAAATTCGAACAGGGGAGCATCGACGAAGCATTCCTGGACGTATCGAGCAAGGCAAACGACGAGGAGTCTGCCTCGAAGTTCGCGACGGAGATCAAGAAAGCGGTCAAGGAACGGCATGGCCTCACATGCTCCATCGGGGTCGCCCCGAACAAGTCGGCCGCGAAGATAGCATCCGACCGCAACAAGCCCGACGGGCTGACAGTCGTCCCCTTCGACGATGTCGCCGGCTTTCTCGCTCCGCTCCCCATCGGAGTGGTCCCAGGAATCGGAAAAAAGACCGGGGACTTCCTGAACGAGAAGGGTATTTCCACCATCGAACAGTTGCAGAAGCTCGACGGCAAACAACTCCTCTCTTGGTTCGGGAAGAACGGGGTCTGGCTCTGGGGGGTTATCCACGGCGAAGAGAACGTGGATGTACGGCAGCAAGAGATAGCAAAATCCCTGAGTGTGGAGAGGACATTCAAGGAAGACGTGAAGGACTTCCGAGAAGTTAGGAAGGAAGCTGCTGACGGCGCATCCGAGCTCATCCGAAGAGTGAAGTCGGCAGGCTATTCATACAGGGTGGCAGGAATAAAGATCCGGTTCAGAGGGTTCGAGACACACACCAGGGAGAAGACTCTGGTCAGCCATACGGACAGCGACAGACCTCTCATGGAAGCGGTGGACAAACTCTTGGACGAGTTCGAATCGAAGGGGAAGCCGGTCAGGTTGGTCGGCGTCCGGGTTGCGGATATTCAGCGCTCGGCTTCTGGTCCTGGAAGGCTGGACGACTGGATTGGCGCCTGAGCTCCTCCGCTGATTTCTTCAGGAAGCTTGGCGTCCCTGAACATGAACCAATACAAACTGATCCCTACGACGTAAAGCACGGTCGCAATGTAGAATGGAAGGGCCACGAGTCCCCCGCCGA
>DATDGE010000271.1:0-8934 GCA_036522255.1 Nitrososphaerales archaeon
TGGTCTATGTCGTTCGAAGTGCTGGGATTGGCGAAAATCGCAGGGGGTTGCTCTCCCTTGCCCTTGGGTTGATTCTCCCCATCGCCGTCTTCGGCGTGATTGCGGAGATCGCTCTGCCCATGACCCTTCTGGCCGATGTAGCCATGGTCCTCTTCTTCAGAAGGCTATGGTTGAAAGGCACTTTGACGAGCGATCCTGGCAGACTCGAACCGCCTGAATCGATCCCACAACCAGCACAATGAAGATATGCCCGCGCCACGGACCGCTCCAAGGTGTATCTCCGTAACCTCCTCGTAGTTGCCCTTTGCACGGCATTCGTAGTTGGATTTGTAGTCGTCCTCAACTACGCCACGGCAGGCGTTGGGAAACAGGGACAGACTGGCCTGGTCACGACCCAGACCACCTCATGCGCCAGCCAGTCATCAACCTGCACGAGTTTCTCGATAACTTCGGCCCGCCTGGTTTCAGTGAATTACACCGACGTGTTGGGCCCGGGGAATTACGCTACTCTCACCCTGGGGTTGAACGCGTCAGGGGGAAATCCGATTTCAAGTGTCAAAATATTCGTCGGCAACCTGTCCGCAGGTACGTTCCAAGGGCCCTTCCCACCAGGAGTCAACAGAGTGCTGAATTTTACGCTCCCGGCGACGATTTCGGTGTCTTCGGGTAAGACATACACGATAAGCGTCCAGGGATACTTCGATGGCGGAACAGACACCGTCTGGGAGTCTGTCAAAGTCACAGCTAGCTGAACCCGTGAGGCCCCGTAATCTGACTTCCAGAACACCCGTTCAATCCAGATGAACGGCGCGCGTTCTCGTTTTCAAAAACATCGGTTCAAGAACCCACGGGACCATACCACACGCGATGATGGGCGAAATAAGGCGCAAGCTGAAGTCCATCGACGACGACCGCCTCTGGGATGCGGACATGGATCTCCAGCCAGAGGTTGAAGCTGCCACGGAGCTCCCCACCAGCATCCAGCACACGCCGTCCACTTCACGAGTGACGGGAGAGTTCAGTCCCAACACGAACATGTCAGACTACCATGCAGGGGTGGTCCGAGCCGCGATAGCCCAAGGAGGCCGCTACGGCGACCATCAAATCTCAATCCCGTGGCTTCGCAAGATACTGGCTGGCCTCGAATGGAGAAACGTCGAACCAGAAACGCTGTGGGAAGGGGTTGACGGACTGGGTCCGAGCGTTCCCAACGCCAAAATTCCAGTATACGATGAGCTCTTTCCTTCGGGGCTCGAACATTCGCCAAGCTGAGAAAGGACTTCACAAGCAATAGGCCACTTCGGCACACGCCGGCCTAAGCTCACCGATATGGTCCGCTGCTCTTGTCTGCTGAGATGTAGGGCCTAATCCTCGCTTCGATAATCTGTTTCGGGGCGGCCCCCACTATTCCGTCAACGGGCTTTCCATCCTTGAAGATCATTATCGTAGGGATTCCCTGAACGCCGAACTGCTGAGAGACGGCGGGATTGTCGTCGACGTTCAGCTTGAAGAAGGTCGCCTTTCCGGCCATTTCCACCGCGAGCAGCTCAAGCACCGGGGAGACCACTTTGCAAGGGCCGCACCAGGGCGCCCAGAAGTCCACCACGACCAGCGGGTGGCTGTTAACGGCCTCTTGGAAATTCGATTCGGAGAGGTCCACCGGCTTTCCGGGCTGAGCCGGTTGGCTAGGCTCATCCTTGGTACGCTCTCGGAGCATCTCTTCGAACTTCTTATCGTTAATCCGCCTTACTTCTTCATCGAAACTCATTTCATTCACCCGAAGTACTCTTCCAGCTCCTCCAGTATCGACTTCACTGAGAGTTCCCTCAAGTTCAGAGCCTCGGAAATCCTCTCCACGCCTCTGTCGTGTTCGTCTAGTATATGGAATAGTACCCTTCTCGTATCCAGTTCGTCGATCTTGCTTGCGACCATGGAGGCCTCACGCATGGCGAGGTTCCTAACCCCCAGCAGTTCGGACCGCTCCTGCTCAATCTCATTCATCCTCCTATCCACCTCGTCCAGCGCTTCGGAGAGGAGAGAGAGTTTCTTGCTTTCATCGTTCCCCTCGATGGCGTGTTGGACTTTGTGTCTGATTTGGCTTACCTCTTGAGAAGTCTTCTCCTTCCCCGGCTTGGCCTCGAACGCCATTCCTCTCGCTATGAACAGGTTGGGGCCGACATCCATTGTAATGGAAATGCCCCTGGCTAGCGAGTACAGCTTCCTCCTCGGCCCGTTGGGGCTAACCTCTGAGACTGTCTTCACAAGCCCGGCGTTCTCCATCGTCGCCAAGTGCTTCGCGACCAGCGGCTGCCCAAGCCCCAACTCCTTCGACAGCTGGAGTGCGTAGGCCGGCTCCTGGCTCAGTCTCTTGATGATCTTCCGCCTGACGGGGTTCTCCATCACCTGAAGAGCAGAATCAAGTTCTTCCTTGTCCATGATTACAGGTCCTAAGCAAAAAGTAGGGAGGGCCCTACTTTAGGGCGACCCTCCTTGACCCTTCCTGGGCCCTCGGCTCCTTCTTCGGGAGCTTCAGTTCCAGGACTCCGTTCTTCATGGTCCCTGCGACCTTCTCGGACACGACTTCCTCAGGCAGACTCAGGTATCTGTGGAAATAGGCGCGCGTGCTCATGCTCTGCGTGCCGTTCTTCCCCTTGCTCTCCTCCTGCGAGGTCTTCTCGGCCTTGAGTTCGAGCTCGTTCGAGGTGACTTTCACTTCCACCTCGTTCTTCTCGAAGCCGGGAAGCTCCGCGGTCAGGACGTAGTGGTCGCCACGGTCTTGGAAGTCGACCACTGGTTCCCTTCCCTGGACCTCGGTCCACATGGACCTCATGGAGCTGGGGAAGAGAGGCTGCATGAATTCGTCGAAGGGCCTCATGAACTCCTCGAATAATTGGGGAATTCCGAGGCTTGGTAGTGCGAGTGCCTTGGAGTCGTTGTCCTCTTGTCTACGGGACCTTTCCTTGTTGTTCCTTGTTGTCATGTGCATTTCACCTTTGGTATATTACCGCAGGTAGTATACCTATATAAGATTTACGAGCGGCAGGGCGTTGATGGAGCGTCCAGAAATCCTAGGACGTGTATTTCTGAGTGAGATACTGCAGGAGCCTATCCGGGTTGTAGGCTTCCCCGAAGACCTTCATCTGGAGGGCCTTGGGGGCGTAGGTCGACCCGTACCTGTGGATGTGACTCCTCGACCATTCTCGTACAGCCATGACGTCCCCTCTCTGGAGGGCCTCCCGCACGAACTCGCCGTCCTTCATCTTGTGCCAGATCATACCCGCCACCACATTCCCCAGGGTGTAAGTCGCAAAGTAGCCGAACGAGCCCCCGCTCCAGTGCACGTCCTGCAGGACCCCTTCGGCGTCATTCTTCGGCCTCATCCCCAAGTATTCCTCAAGGGTGTCGTTCCAAACGGAGGGCAGCTCCGACACCTCGACATCGCCAGCGATGACCTTCTTCTCTATCTCGTACCTGAGCGCCGTGTGGAAGTTGTAAGTCAACTCGTCGGCTTCCACCCTGATGAAGCTCCTCTTCACGGTGTTGAAGTACCGGTACAGCTGCTCGTCGTCGTAGCCGTCGACGAAAGGAAGGTTCTTTCTGAGCATCGGCTCGAGGAGCTTCGTGAACTCTCTGCTCCTCCCGACGACGTTCTCCAAGAACCTGGACTGAGACTCGTGAATTCCATAGGATGCGCCGTCGGCCAGTGGGGTGTAAGCTAGCTTCTCGTCCATCCCCAGCTCGTAGAGCGCGTGGCCGCATTCGTGCATGACTGCAAACAGCGAAGCTTTGAAGTTCTCTCCCTCGTACCTTGTGGTTATCCTGACGTCGTCTGAAGCGATGCGGATTGAGAATGGATGTGTCGATACGTCCATCCTGAACCTATCTCCGGGCATCTTCAGTATGCCCACGACTCCTTGGTTGACACTCTCCAAGGCTTCGGTCTCGTACTTTGCAGCCTCGAGGGGGTGCTTTTCGGGGTACACCCCTGCCGCATTGACCTTTTCGACAAGCTTCCTGCTCGCAGGTATCAACTTTGAGTACACTGCGTCGGCATCGCGAACTGTGAACCCTTCCTCGAACATGTTCAGGAGGGCGTTGTAAGGGTGTTTTTCGTAGCCGAGTTTCTCTGCAACCTTCCTCTCGAGCTTCACGATTTTCTCAAGATGCGGCCTGAAGAGTTTGAAGTCTGACTTCTTGCGGGCTGTCCTCCAGACCACCGTCGCTTCGGTCGTAGTGCGCTGAATCTCGTCCACCATCTCCGGCGGGATCTTCAGGAAGAAATCCAGGCCTCTCCTAAGGACACGGATCACCCCTTTCTCCATGTCGTCCAGGTCCCTTGCCTTCTCGGCCTTCCTGACCATCCCATCGAGCTCGACCGTCGCTTTCTGCACCAACATGGCGAGCTGTCCCGACGCAATCCCTCTCGGCGTAGCACCGCCTTCGGGCATGTGTGTTTCAGTGTCCCAGCCCATCACGGCCATCGAGTGGTTGAGGGCCCAGACCTGCCTGTACCTCTTCAGGATGTCTCTGACTATCGGATTCTTAGCCAAAACGCGAGCCTCTACCGTCCTTCCGGCCGATTTTAACGGTTTACAGTAGCCAGCGCAAGATTCTTGTTAGAGCCATATTCCCAGGAGTTCTATGACTCCAGAAGAGGAGGAGACCTGGAGACGGGCGCTCAGCCGAATCAGGGAAGAGAAGGACAAGTTCTTCCAAACCGGCCGTGACTCGCCGCTCATCCTGGGCGAGAAGGACAAGTTCAGCGGGCTGAAATATTTTGACCCCGACCCCTCTTTCAGATTCGAAACCAAGCTTCAGAGAGCCTCGAACCCCGACGCGGTGATCATGGCCACAAGCAAGGGGACTCGACAGCTCTTCAACCGGATGGGCTACTTCGACCTTGACATCCCCGGGAAGAACATCCGTCTCCACGCATATCAGTCGGCCGAAAGAAACGACCCCAACCTCTTCATTCCGTTCAGGGACGCCACCTCGGGCAAAGAAACCTACGGCTCAGCCCGCTACCTGGACCTTGAGGTTGAGCATGACGACGAATACGCCATAGACTTCAACCAGGCCTACAACCCCTACTGCGCCTACAGCGATGACTTCGTCTGTCCCTTGCCGCCCAGGGAGAACTGGCTAATCGTCCCCATACGGGCCGGCGAAAGGAAATACCACGACTAGCCAAGAGTCACGATATCTGGAAGGCGAGGATCTTCGACCCTGCAGCGACGAACACCCGACCATCGCCTGTCGCCGGAGTCGTAAACCGCGTGACCTGCCCTGTGCTGAACGAGAAGAGCGACGTCCCAGTCTTCGCATCGTACCCGTGGAGAGTCCCGCTCGAAGTGTCAATTGCCCAGACCACGTTCCCCGTAACTATCGGGGGCCCTGAGGGGAAGCTTGGGGACCTCCAAAGCACCTGGAATGAGTTGGGGGAGTACGACAGCGCCACCAGCCCGTTGGAGCAGGGGACGAACACGTAGGCCCATGTCGCCGCGGTCCCACCATAGACTGACGAGCATACATCACCCGAGTACACCTGCCCGCCAATCCCTCCGAGCTTGGTAGTGTTCAGAAGGTACCCCACCCCTTCCTTCCCAATCTGGAAGATCTCGTTATTCCCGAGGAGGGTAGGTCCGACCGAGCCCAGGTCCGTGTCCCCATTGTTGAGCTGCAGCCAATTGGATGGGGCGAAATAGTCGAGCTGTTGCAGGCTGGGCGAGAGTTTCACCACTGCGTTTCCGTAGTCGAAGATCGATGAAGAGGCTCCGTTCCCCGTGGCCACAAACAGATCGCCCGTTGAGTCGATGGCTCCACCTGAGGTGGCCCAGATTCCCCCTTCCCTGCCCGTGGGAACCTGGTAGGAGAACATCGCACCGCTTCCGTCCGCCTTAATCCCCACGACCCACCCGTGGTACTGACCGCAGTCCCCGTCCAGCCCTCCGTAGGGTATGTACACCATGCCATTCCCAAGGGACAACGCTCCCCGCTCTTGCTGGACCTTCACGGTGGCCCCGGGCGGGTCAGCGGGCTGTGAAAAGACGATCCTGCCATCCGTTATGCTAATCGCAACAAGATAGTGCAACGTCGCCGGTGCCTCGTACGCTACGACGTAGATTGTCTTGGTTCCAGGGTCGATGACAGGCGTCCCAGTTATCCCGCTTGGGCTTATGTTCCCGCATGGAAGTGAACCCCCATCCACCGGAGCTGCGATGTGGGTCCTCCATAGCACCGCTCCGCTGGTTTCGTTTAGGGCATACACGGAGTCGTTCTCTGTGGCAACGAACACCAACCCCGAGTACACAAGCGGCTCCGCATACGCCGCTCCATCAAGCTTCTGCGATGTCCAATCGGCTTTCGCACATGCGACCGAACCAGCGGTGGAGCCTGCGCGCGAGTTATTCCCATGGTACGTTGTCCAGTCCACGAATGGAAAACTCGTCTGCGGGCAACCGCTCCGGGAGGTGGACGAGGCAGTGGTTGACGTCCTCGTTGTCGACGTGCCAGAGGAAGTGGTCGACGTGCTCCTGCTGCTGCTGGTTGAAACATTTCCGGGAGACGACCCCAATAGTGCGAATGCGGAGACCGCTACCACGACCAGGACCGCGACCGCGAGGACTGCTCCCCGATTCACAGTTAGGGGAATCTCCTGTTTGCCCCTTAAGGGTTCTCAGCTCCCTTTGTCGCGTCGTGAAGCCAAGCCAAAGTGCTAAACGTGCAGCCCGCAAGGAGGGAGGAGTTGATAATCGCGGTCTTGGGTGCAGGTAAGATAGGCGAAGCCGTGGCCCGATCTTCCGCGAAGTCCCCCAAAGTCTCCCAAGTAATAGTGACAAAGAGGAACATCACTACTCTCAGGCGCCCCCTCCCCAAGAAGATCTTGGCAACAACCGACAACGCGGCAGCTGCGAAGAAGGCGGACGTGGTCATGCTGGCCGTCAAAGCCGCCGACGCAAAGCACATACTGGACGATATTTCCAACGAAACCCACGGCAAGGTCGTAATCTCTTTCATAGCAGCCATCTCTCTTTCAAGGCTCGAGCGCCACCTGCCAAAGGCCAAGGTTGTCCGCGCCATGACAAACATGGCGGCTATGGTCGGAGAGGCTGCCACGGCATATTCCCCTGGACTTAACGTCACGCCCGCTGACCTGGAGACTGTGAAGTTCGTTCTTGGAAGGCTTGGCGAGTCGGTCGAGCTCCCTGAATCCCAACTCGACGCAGTGACCGCCCTGAGCGGGAGCGGACCTGCATACATCGCCATCCTCATCGACGCAATGGTCACCGCGGGGCTGAAGGTGGGGCTACCACGGGATGTAGCTTTCAAGCTGGCGACCCAGACCTTGGTCGGCACGGCCAAGCTCCTACGCGATACAGGCATGGGCATCACAGAGCTCAGGGACGCAGTTACCACGCCGGCGGGGACGACTATCGCAGGCATCTACGAACTCGAGAAGGGCTCATTCCGAACCAGCGTGATCAACGCCGTCGAGGCCGCCACCATTGCCGCGGAAAGGGTAGCGAAGAAGTTCGATACCGAACACTAGGAACGAACTGAACAAACGTTAAACCCGACTCGCAGACGGCTCATGTGCGATGATAGGAGGCGTTCCTCGGGAGACCGCCGAGGGCGAAAAGCGTGTCGCCATCGTCCCGGAGACCGTTCCGAAAATCGGCATGCTTTCCATTGAAGTTGAGAGGGATGCAGGAGCCAAGGCCGGATTCTCCGACGCCGCCTTCGCCGAATCTGGCGCTCGCGTGGTGGATGACGCCGAACGGCTGTATGATGACGCCGACCTGATTCTGAAGATTCAGGTTCCGTCCGTCGACGAGGCGGCAAGTTTCAAGGAAGGCGGTGCCCTTGTTTCGTACCTCTATCCTTTGAACAATCTCCCAGCCATGAAGAAGCTTTCCGAAAGGGGGGTCACCGCCTTCGCCCTTGACCTGATGCCACGTATCAGTCGAGCACAGGCGATGGACACACTTTCCTCGCAGGCGACCCTCGCGGGCTACAGGGCTGTCACAATGGCCGCAGACATGCTTCCGAAGATCTTTCCGTTGATGATGATGGCGGCTGGTACGATACCCCCCGCAAGGGTCTTTGTCCTCGGAGCCGGCGTATCAGGACTCCAGGCAATCGCCACGGCCCACAGGCTGGGAGCAGTTGTGGAGGCCTACGACGTGCGTCCGACGGTGAAAGAACAGATTGAAAGTCTGGGGGCGAAATTTGTCGAGCTGCCAATCCAAGCCCAGGAATCGCAGACTTCCGGAGGCTACGCGAAGTCCCAATCAGAGGATTTCTACCGGAAACAGCAGGAACTCCTCGGTGAACGCATGAAGGTGGCGGATGTCGTAATATCGACCGCCCTTGTCCCCGGTAAGAAGGCTCCCCTGCTCATCTCGGAGGACGCTGTGAAGGGCATGAGGCCGGGCTCGGTCATAATAGACTTGGCAGCCGAGCAGGGCGGAAACTGCGCGATAACGGAACCTGGAAAGACAGTTGTGAAGCATGGAGTTGTCATCAGGGGACCGTTGAACGTGCCCTCAGATATGGCGCCCCAGGCGAGCCAACTCTTTTCGCGGAACATGGCCGCCTACGTTGGCGCGATCGTCAAGGACCAGAAGCTGAACCTCGATACCCAGGACCAACTCGTGAAGGATCCCATGGTCCTGCTCAGGGGCGAGGTCGTGTACAAGCCCTTGAAAGACGCACTGGAGCGGAGCAGCTAACGACCCCCATCTCCGCCGGCGACCTGGAGGTCGACCTGCTGATCTTCATCCTTTCCACACTCCTCGGGCAGGAGCTCATCAGACATGTGTCTCGCCTTCTTCACACTCCGCTCATGGCGTTGACCAATGCGATCTCCTCCGTGTCGTTCATTGCGGCTCTCATAGTGCTGTCTGAATCCGGAGACGCGACGATCTCGCTGCT
>DATDGE010000272.1:0-8852 GCA_036522255.1 Nitrososphaerales archaeon
AAGTGGTAAACTCGAGTCAGCCCGTAGTCGTGGATTTCTACGCCGACTGGTGCGGGCCCTGCAAGGTCATAGAGCCTGTCATCCACAAGCTTTCAGAAGAATATCAGGGCAGGGTGAAGTTCGTCAAGATAGACACTGACGCCAACCAAGAGCTGGCCATGCAGTTCGGAATCATGAGCATTCCGACGGTCATGTTCTTCTCGAAGGGTAAGGTTGAGGACATAGTCATTGGTGCAGTCCCCTCAGCCGTCCTGAAGTCCAAGGTCGACGCTCTCACGAAGAGCTCCTAGAATCCCTTAAGACACAAACTCGGGCGGCTGGTTCCAATGCGGGGCAGGAACGCGCTTCTCGGCCTGACGGTCGTCATCGTGTTCTCCCTTCTCGTTGTAGGCGCATCCGTCACGGCGAACCACTACGGAGGCCTCTGCGGCCTCAACACTCCGGAGGACTGGCCCCTTTGCAACGGTCAACTCTTCCCGCCTCCAGATGTCGGGGCCGTCGTCGAATATGCTCACAGGATTCTTGCTTCGCTTTCCGGCCTCTTCCTGATCCTCACGGCCTTGGTCTTCTGGAGGGACAAGGACGCTCCGTCGGGCGCAAGGAAGCTCGTCTACCTCGCGTTGATTTCGGTTTTGGTTGAGATTGCGGTCGGAGGAGTGGTGGTCAACACGAATCTCTCGGCCTCCGTCGTGACGCTTCACCAGGCGTTGGCGCTGCTCGTGTTTGGATTCACCGTCGGAGCCGCGGCAATTTCCCTGCGCAAGGCCTGATTCCTTTTATCGTGCTTGGCACGCGCCCGCAGTGTTTGGACCAAGAAACCAGGCTCGACCTAATCAAGAGCGTGGGCGAGGAGATCATAACCGAACGGGAGCTAAGAATCCTTCTCGAGACCAACGAGCACCCAACGGCCTACGACGGCTTTGAGCCGAGCGGTCTCGCGCACCTCCCCTTTGGAGTGCTGCGGCCAATCCTGGTGGAAGACATGCTGAAGGCCGGGGTGAGGATGAAGCTCTGGATCGCGGACTGGTTCGCCTGGGTCAACAACAAGATGGGCGGTGACCTGGAGAAAATCAGGGAAGTCGGCAGATACTTCGTCGAGGTCTGGAAGGCGGCCGGGGTCGACATGACCAAAGTTGAGATTCTCTGGACAAGCGACGCTGCCAAGAATGAAGAATACTGGAAGAAAGTAATCACGGTGGCTCAGAACTCAACCCTCGCAAGGGCTCAGCGGGCCCTCACCATCGCCGGGAGGACCACCAAAGAGTCGGTGCAGACAGCCCAGCTCTTCTACCCGATGATGCAGGTCGCGGACATCTTCTGGCTTGACGTGGACATTTGTCAGCTGGGCGTGGACCAGAGGAGGGCGAACATTCTGGCCAGGGAGATTGCTGAGAAGATGAAATGGAAGAAGCCCGTCGCTGTTCATCATCACATGCTGATTGGGCTCCAGGGGAAGAAAGACCCCGAGGGCTACGACGAAAACGGAAAGGTCGACGAAGAGATAGCCAGCAAGATGAGCAAAAGCAAGCCTGAGACTTCCATTTTCGTCCACGACAGCAAAGACGCGATCATGAAGAAGATCGAGTCCGCCTATTGCCCTCCGAAGACCCTGGAAGGGAACGTCCTCATCGAATATTCGAAGTACATAATATTCCGAAAAAGGAAATCCCTGAAGGTAGCGCGCCCCGAGAAATACGGTGGCACGGTCGAATTTCATTCTGCCCTTGAGCTTGAAAGAGATTACCAGTCCGGCCTCCTCCACCCCGCTGACCTGAAACGGGGAGTTGGCGAAGCCATGGACGAGATAATCGCGCCTATCCGGGAACATTTCGAGAAAGACCCTTCGGCCAGGAAGCTCTACGAAGCGGTCAAAGCGGCGGAAACGACGAGATAGGGCAGCTCAGGTGGCTGGTTGCCTCCCAGCGCCGAATCGAAGACACATTTCGTTGCCGACGCCATGCTGGGTTCGCTCTGCCGCAAACTGCGAGCCTTTGGGTTTGACACAGTCTACTACAAGGCGGGGAACGATTCAGGGATAATCACCTTGGCCCGCGACCAGAATCGTGTCATACTTACCTCCGACCGTTCCCTTGCGGCTATGGCCCCGACCAAAGGCTTGGTGGCCATCCTGGTTGAAGGAAGTAGTGACGGGGAACGGATCTCGGCAATATCCCGGGCTGCAGCCGCTTCAGGGACACGACTTGTCAGAGGCGACCCGCTTTGTTCCATATGCGGGGGCGACCTGTTCACCCTCCGGAGAGTAGACGTCCTGGGCGAGGTCCCACCGTCCGTTACTGACCGTCACCGCCTGTTCTATCGCTGCGGTAGCTGCGGTAAGTATTACTGGCGGGGGAGTCATTGGAAAAAGTTAAGGTCGCTGTCGCGGCGCCTTGGGTCGAAATAGGATGCCGTTTTCTCCCGAAGACGGGGAGGCCGCTGTAACCCTCGCCAGAGAGACACTCGACGCCCACGTCTCTGGTGGCGTCGCGAAGCTTAGGCCCTTGTCCCCGGAAGCATTCTCAGAGCATCGAGGGGTTTTCGTGACTCTGAATGTTCCATCAGCTTCCGTGGAAGAGAGGCTTAGGGGATGCATAGGCTTCCCATTTCCTGTCAAGAAACTCGGAGAAGCAATCCGTGAGGCTACGATAGCCGCGGCTTCAGAAGACCCCCGATTCCCTCCCGTCGCGAAATCGGAGCTCGATTCGGTGGTGATAGAGGTGAGCATCCTCACCACCCCGGAAGTCATCGAGGTTTCACGTCCCCAGGACCTTCCAGAGCGAGTGAGGATCGGGACCGACGGTCTCATAGTCTCCCGCTCCTATCTGAGCGGCCTTCTCCTCCCCCAGGTCGCGACTGAATTCAATCTCGACCAAACCGAATTCCTATCCCAGGCCTGCATGAAGGCCGGGCTCCCCCCGGACTCCTGGCTCGATGAGCAGACCAAGGTCCAGGTCTTCCAGGCTGAGGTCTTCGCGGAGTCAAATCCAAGAGGGAGAGTAGTCCGCGTGCACTCAGAGTCCTGAAATGAAAGTCTACATCGGCTGCTTCGGGTCCGGCCTCGGCCATGCAAGCAGGATGCTAGAAGTGGCGAAGGAACTCAGGTCGAGGAACGCGCTTGTGGAGTTTTCGTCTTCAGGGGAAGTAGCCTCCCTGATCAGGGGTCACGGCTATCCGTGCAACGACCTTCCTCTGGCTGACGTGCAGTATTCAGAATCAGGCGCCTTCCTTCTCAAAGAGACCCTGATAGCTTACCCTTCGATACTGGCCCGGACATACCGCCAGCTGGGAGAGGAGATAGCAAACATCGAACGTTTCGGGCCTGACGTCGTCCTGAGCGATTCCGCTCTCTCGACTGTTCTTGCAGCCAAGATCCTTCGAGTTCCCGCCTACACCGTCCTGAACCAGCTCAACCTCACAAGTTCTCACGGAAACAAAGGCGTGCTCTCGAGGCTACTCTCCGTCGGAATATCAGCCGCCACGGGGAAGCTCTGGGAATTCAGCGACGAGGTCCTGCTTCCCGACCTCCCTCCGCCATACACCATCAGCGAGAAGAACCTCTGGGGGAGCAACGTCGAGAAGACCCGCTATGTCGGTTTCCTCGCACCTTCCGAAGGGGGGGAGCCCGACCACGACGACGCCGCGGCCGAGTTCATCAAGGACAAGCGTCCCAAAATCTTCTGGCAGGTCTCTGGTCCCCCAAAGACGAGGTCGAGCTTTCTGAGGATGGCTCTGGAGTACTCCGAGGCCCTGGCGGTCAAGTATTCCTTTGTCGTGTCCGGGGGCGACCCCATGGCCAGCGCCATCCCGACCCGTTTTCTCGGCGGATGGTATTACGGCTGGTGTGGAATCGCCGAATTCTATTTCAGGGCATGCGACCTCGTCGTTTCAAGGGCAGGCCACGGCACCATCGGCCAGGCTATCTTGTGGTCCAAGCCTTCGCTCCTCGTCCCGATTCCAAAGCAGCCAGAACAGGAAGGGAACGCCGAGAAGGCCGCAGAGTTGGGGGTCTCGATATGGCATCGGCAAGAAGAGTTGACGGTGGAGGTCCTGGAGAAGTCGTTCAACGCACTCCTGAACGGTGACTATCCAGGCTCGACGAAGCGCTTTGGAGACCTAGCCCGGAGATACGACGCCAAGGCTGATATCGTTCACACCATCGAAGCGGCCTCTATGCGAGCCCGTCGACAACCTCGCTGACATCGGCAGTGACGCCTCCGAAGCTCCTGATTTGCGCGTCCTCGTTCTTGCCAGAATCCCAGCTCATTTTCGCAACGTAACTCTTCAAAGCGAGCGAATCGGACTTCTCATCGAACATCTCTTCAGACATGAGGTAAAGAGGGGCGGCGACAAGGCCCTTGAGGGGCTTCGGGATCCGTCTTCCTGACGTATGAAATCCTCCGAACACAGGTTCGTTCATGCCCCTAACGATTCTCGCCAATGCGCTGGCAGAAGACTTGCTATCAACGACCTGGAGCATCAGGCCTCTCGGGTCTGTCCGATGTGACAACTCGGCGTATAATCGGGCGACTCCCAGCAAACTTTCCTCGTCCACCTGTGCGTGGACCAAGCGGACTTTGTAGCCTGCAAGCAAGGCCATCCAAGACACCACCGAGCTGTGCCTTCCCCCCGAAACCAAGCATGCCGCGCTGTGCGCCCCAGTCGGGACTCCACCAGGCCCTCTCGCGATTTCAACTCCAACGACCCCTCTGAATCCGTCGAAGGCTGTCCTGAACCTTATTTTCGGATCCTCATGCGAGACCCTGGTCCCCTTCGATGATTCTAGGATCCTGGAAATCATTCCACCCGCGATATCTGACCTTACCACGCCACCGCTGCCTTCCGCCTCCAACGAGAATCTGTCGCCGCGCTTCAGGTAGTTCTTGGCGAGGGCGGCCGAATCCTCCAGGAGTTTATTGAATGACCGGGAGGACAAGCCCGCAGCAATCCAGCTCACTCCCGGGGTATGTTTCAATTTAGCGGCGACGCCGAGAGGTTCCATGTCTTCAACTACGATCGAGCCTGCGCTCGTCCAGGTCCTTGGAGCGGACCCCTTTTCCCGCAGAAGGTATCTAACGGATGACTCGAGTTGGCTCAGGTCGCCCCGGCCCGTCCATCTAACTATCGCACTTCGTTTGCGAGGCATTGAGATTTTGCTCCGACCGACCCAGGTGGCTCCTTTAACCGTTGGCGCTTTCGCATCATACTTTTAGCACGAAGACGCGGAGCCCATTACTATGAAAGCGGAGGGGCCCAAGCCTGCCAGCGCCGCGGACATACTTGCGGGCCGCTCCGAGGTTCTCGTCGAAGTCAGGGGCTGGGTTGCCCGGAAACACACCGTCGGGGGTCTTGTGTTCGTCATGATCAGGGACGGGTCAGGCTACCTGCAGGCCTCCGCCAAAAAAGGGGTTGCCGATGCCGCCTACGAAGCAGCCAAAGGGGTTACAATAGAATCGGCGGTTGTAATCAGAGGGGAGGTCAGGGACGACAAGCGAGCTCCGGGAGGCAAGGAGGTCTCAGTCAAGGAGTTCGAAATAGTATCGCTGGCGGATACCTGGCCGATTACTAAGACCGCGGCCAAGTCCCGTTCGTTTCTCTTTGACAAGAGGCACCTAAGCATACGGGGGCCCAAGGCGATAGCGACCATGAAGATAAGAGCTGAAGTCATTGGGGCTGCCTTCGATTACTTCCGGGATAACGCCTTCCAACTGATCAGCGCACCCACGTTCGTCCAGGCCGCCGTCGAGGGTGGGTCGACTCTCTTTTCAGTTGATTACTTCGGGAAGAAGGCGAACCTGAGCCAGAGCGCCCAGTTCTACGAGGAGGCGGCACTCCCGGCACTCCAGAGGGTCTGGATATTCCAGCCTGCCTTCAGGGCCGAGAAGTCCAAGACAGCCAAACACCTAACCGAATTCTGGATGATCGAGGCAGAGCAGGCGTTCGCGGACCAGTCTGTCAACATGAAGACACAGGAGGAGCTCCTTTCAAAGATGGTCGAGCGCGTCCTGGAAAGGAGGCAGTCGGAGCTCAAGACTCTTGGTCGGACCCTGAAGCAGCCCGGAATGCCATTCCCGAGGATCTCCTACGACGAAGCCCGTGCCATTGCGGAGAAATCAGGGTTTGGGTTCGAATGGGGCGAAGACCTTCCAACTGAAGCTGAGAGAGCCATCAGCTTGACTCAGGAGTCGCCCTTCTTCATAACCGACTACCCTCTTTCCGCCAGGGCCTTCTACCATATGACCTATTCAGACAGGCCGAAAGTGACTAAGTCTGCTGACCTCATAGCCCCCGAAGGGATCGGAGAGCTCGCCACAGGCGGTCAAAGAATTCACGACTACAAGGAGCTGATGGACAGGATTGCTGCCCAGGACCTTCCCTCAGAGTCGTTTTCCTGGTACCTAGAATTGAGAAAGTTCGGCATGCCGCCACATTCGGGTTTCGGGATCGGTGTGGAGAGGTCGACCCGCTGGATTGCAGGATTGAAGCACATCCGCTCGGCGAGCCTTTTCCCTAGAACACTTTCGCGGATCTCTCCCTAGGTCAGACTTAACTACTGGAAAGGGCGCGCGTGAAACGTTGACAGAAACCGAAGAAGACCTCGACGTTGACACTCTTGCTGGCGTGGGTCCGGCCACCAAACAGAAACTCAAGGATGCGGGGATCGAAACGATCCTTGACCTTGCGACTGCGGGCCCCATGGACATCGCCGAAGCCGTGGATATCGACGTCTCGAAGGCCGTGGAGCTGAACAACAAGGCGCGCAAGAAACTGGTGGAGCTAAACCGACTGGAACCGGACTTCATCAATGCCGCGGACCTCCTGGTCAAGAGAAAGGCAATCGACCGGGTATCGACGGGCTCGAAAAACCTTGACGACCTCCTAGGAGGCGGCATCGAAACATGGGCCATGACCGAGTTCTATGGCGAATTCGGGTCAGGCAAGAGCCAGATATGCCACACGCTCTCAGTTATGGTCCAGGCGCCCAGGGGGGAGGGGGGCCTTGACGCCGGAGCAGTCTACGTCGACACAGAAGGCACCTTCCGGCCGGAGAGAATCGCGGAGATCGCGGAGGCGAGGGAGATGGATTCGGACAAGGTTCTGTCACGAATCACCGTGGCCAGGGCCTACAACAGCGCACATCAGGAGCTCATCGTCAAAGACCTGGGAAGGGTAATCGAGCCGAACAAGGTGAAGCTCGTAATACTTGACAGCGCTGTGGCCCATTACAGGGCCGAGTACCTGGGGAGGGGAACACTCTCCGAGAGGCAGCAGCGCTTGAACAAGTTTATGCACCAATTGCTGCGGACTGCTGAGATTTACAACATCGCGGTCGTCGTCACCAACCAGGTGCAGTCCGCGCCCGACTCATTCTTTGGCGACCCGACCAGGCCCACAGGAGGGCACGTTGTCGCACACACCAGCACCTACCGGATCTACCTCAGGAAGGCAGCCAAGAACCGCATCGCCAGGATGGTCGACAGTCCTTACCACCCGGAGAGGGACGCGGTCTTCATGCTGGACGAGAAGGGAGTGGACGACCCATCCGAAGAAATGACGAGGAAGAAGTAACAAACCCGCATACGGTTTTATAGGGTGAATCGGTCGCCCTCCGACGTCTCGCATGAAACGTTCTCAAGTGCTAGCCGCCTCAATCGTAGCCCTAATGGTACTTTCAGCGTTTCCTTTGCAGCAGGTGCAAGGACAGAGTGCTTATTCCGAGAAACTCAACGTCTTCATAGCGGGGTCGGACGCGCTTTGGTACTTTTCCTTCAATGGCATAAACGGTTCAACCAAACTGTCGGCCCTTGAGTCCACGCCGGGTCTCTCTTGGTACAACGTCACCGCCATAAAGACGACGGGCTGGAAATCTGATTTCCAGCTTTTCGGACCGAAGGGGTACAATCTGCTTCCGGTGCCGTTCACGCCGTCTGAAGGTCTCTTCCTGACATTGGGCTCCGATTCATACGCCGATGCGTCGGCTGCTGCTTCTGCTCTGGGGTCGTACATGCTGACTTCTTTTGTCTCATTGTCGAACGGAACTGGGACGTACTCGTTCCACAGTCCTCTTTCCTTCGGCGCCATAGTCCCGTCCACCTTGCTCAGGTTCCTACCTACGGCCAGAGGCGGATTCGCCAGCGCCGTCTCCAGCTCTGGGTTCGAGTCGACACTGTCCCCCTTCGTCGTCCTTGAAGGACAGAAGTCTGGTTCCGGCTTTGCGCATGACCTGGTGCTGGGCTCGATAAGCGCATCGGCCCTCGACTCATCCAACAGACCCAACATTCTGGGTTATTTCGGGTCCACCGTCACTTCCCTAAAGGCATCCAATCAATCGTCCTCTTCCATCGTACAGATCAGGTCCCTCGACGGCACGGTCAGGTCGACCGATTCGGCGACGGTCACCCACAATAGCTACACCCTCAGCGTTCAGTCTGGCAAACAGGTCACCAGAGTCAACGCGACCGTGGTCCAGGTCCCTCCAGTCCTCCTCGCGACTAGGGCGGTCGACGCCGGCGTTCTTCGCACAGGCGACTATCTGGCAGTGACCATTACCCTGAGGGATCTTTCCCCCGCCACACCGATCTCCAAGGTCATCTTCTCTGACACATGGTGGAACAATGTGGCAGGCTTCAAGTTCGCGACTGGGAACTTCACTGCGCCAAGCGGCGCCATTGCCGTCGGCGGCGCTCCCACCCCAGTCTATCGGCTTCAGTACAACGGGACCGCAACCGGGAGCGTCGTCATTCCGGCCTCGGTCGTCAGGTATAGTTACCTTATCGGAGGCTCGACCTTCAACGCCACCGCGGTGTTGAACCCGATACGCCTTTCCCTCACTAAGGACGACGCAATCGTATATG
>DATDGE010000273.1:0-1742 GCA_036522255.1 Nitrososphaerales archaeon
CCCCCCAGAGAATAGATGCATCACTCGTCCCGCTGTTCCGATGGGGAGACCGCCGGGGCCCCTCACCTTGTCGGTGTAGACCAGGGCATTTCCCCTTATCAGGTCAACGTGTATCGCGACGTCAGGGTCCGAAAGGTCGACCCTCTTTCCTGTAGCCTTCACGACCTCGGCTCCGAGTCTTGTCGCCAACTCCTGGGAAGTCAGGGGGAAAGATTTGTCCGAACGCCTCGGGTCAATCTTGAAGGACCTCCCGAGGGCGGACCTGGCGGAACCTAGGACTGTGGTGAGAATTTCTTGGTAATCGGGTTTCACTGTGGACACGGGAGCCACCCAAGACACCCCGAAGACCCGGGAGAGCCGTCGAGCTATTTCGGCCCTGTCCCCCTCAGCAGCCACAATGAATCTTCCGTCAGCCAGGATCGTTTGGTGCTCAATCCCGGTTAGTGACTTGTTTATGTTCCGCCTGAGGGACTTTACGAACTCTGGCCTGTTGTTTCCCTTGAGCGCGACTTCGGAGTAGTGCACCACGAACTCGGCAGGCATACTAGGCATCACAGCTTCATCCAAGAAAAAGCTTGCCCAGACTCCCGCTAAGATGGCAGGACGGCTGCGACCATGGCCACAATGAAGATCACGGCGAGGTAGGGGCTTGAGAACTTGAAGGCGAGCCAGGCATTCGCTTTGTTGGGCGTCCTGAGAAGCTTCAGATTTGTCGCAAGCAAAATGGAGTCGAAAACGACTGCAACCGACAGGTAAACTAGCAATCCGGGACCTGCAAGATAGAAAGCTAGGAGAAGGCTGACAGGAATCAGAAGCAGGGTGTTGGCGACAATGTACTTGGAAGCAGCCTTGGGTCCGACTTCCGAGGGAAGCATCGGTATACCGACTGCAGAGTAGTCCTGCTCAGTAATCACAGCAAGGCTCCAGAAGTGTGTGGGGGTCCACACGAAGACAAGCGCCCCTAGGATCCAACCGACGATGGCGTTCGAAGAAGTTACCGCATACCACCCGGCCAACGCGGCACAACTCCCCGCGAAGCCCCCGAGGACAATGTTCCAAGATGTCCGGGGCTTGAGAAATACGGTGTAGATGGGGACATAGACGAATGCGCCGAGGCCTATGAAGAGGGTAGCTGTCAGGTTAAGAGTCAGAAATGCGACCAAGAGTCCCGCAGCCAACAGCCCTAGGCCAGTGGCGAGGGCATGGGAAGCATGGACGATCCTCCCCGCAGGCAGGGGTCTGTTCATCGTCCTCTTCATCTTCGAATCTATCCCCATTTCCAGATAGCTGTTCAGCGCAAGAGACCCGCCTGAAGCGAGTGCACCCCCGAGGAGCACGCCGACGAGCACCGGCGTCGATGGAATTGACCTTGCTGCGACTATCGAAGACCCGATGGCCGCCATCAGCAGGAGGGGGACTATCTTGGGTTTCGTTAGAGCGATGTAGTCCGAAAAACTCAATCAATCAGACTCCGATTCGAATCCAGCGCACTTTCAGCGTGTATTTTGGCTTTCCTTGAACCTGAAACCCTTAAGAAATCTTGAGAGTCCGGGCGCCCGTCCCGCGGTAGCTCAGCCTGGTAGACCCAAAGGGGCCACAAGCTTCCGGCTGTAGAGGTCGGCCATCGGCTGACCCGTTCAGCCTACTCAGGCCACAGTCACCGGAGTGTCGTCGGCTCAAAGGCGCCGCAGGGCGCGGAGTTTCCGACCCGCGGGACGGTCCAAATCATTATTCCTTGATTT
>DATDGE010000274.1:0-2507 GCA_036522255.1 Nitrososphaerales archaeon
TAGGATTCCACCTCCGCTGGCAAGGATACTGGTGTAACTCTCTCCCTTGACCTTCCTTTCAAGCTCGTCCTCCCTACTTCCTGCGAAGACAAGATGTGTGTGTGGGTCTACAAATCCAGGGGTGACCAAATTATTTTGGGCGTCAATCGTCTGCCTCGGTTTGCCGAAGGCTTTCCGACGGAGCTCCTTGGTGGTCCCGACCCAGACGACTCTTCTATCGTTGACGACAAAGGCGCCGTCCTGAATGACTCCGAGCCTGTCCTCGTTGACCTTTCCTGACCCATCACATGTAACAAGCTCTCCGGCGTTAACAAGTGCTAGGTCGTGCAACCCGTCTCCACATGGTTCCCGGGCGGCCGAATCATGATAAGCCTTGTCAGAAAGTTCCTCATGGCGTGAACTCTTAAATCGAGTGACGGGCCAAAGAACCCCTGTGCAGAAGCACGTCGTAAGGGCCCCAAGGGGGACGGAGATCTCGTGCAAGAGCTGGCACCAAGAGGCGGCCCTTCGAATGCTCATGAACAACCTCGACCCCGAGGTTGCAAAGGACCCGGACCGTCTGATAGTCTACGGGGGGACAGGAAGAGCCGCCCGGTCTTGGAAAGCATATGATGCCATTGTGAAATGTCTCCGGACTCTCGAGAACGACGAAACGCTCCTAATTCAATCGGGGAAGCCGGTTGGAATCTTCCGGACTAGTGCGTCGGCTCCCAGGGTTTTGATCTCCAACGCAATGCTGGTCCCGAAGTGGGCCGACTGGGCCTACTTCAGAGAACTTGAGGAACGGGGCCTGACGATGTACGGCCAAATGACCGCGGGGAGCTGGATGTACATTGGGACCCAGGGCATACTCCAGGGGACCTACGAGACTCTGGGGGCCCTGGCTTCGAAGCACTTCGGTGGCTCGCTCAAGGGCAAGATCGTCCTGACGTCGGGACTCGGTGAAATGGGGGGAGCTCAGCCACTGGCCGTGACCATGAACGACGGAGTCGCCCTGGTGGTGGAAGTCGACAGGAGGGCCATCCAGAGGAGACTTGACAAAGGATACTGCGATATGATGGTGGAGGCGGTTGGCGAAG
Organism: Nitrososphaerales archaeon; assembly: GCA_036522255.1. Classification (GTDB taxonomy): domain Archaea; phylum Thermoproteota; class Nitrososphaeria; order Nitrososphaerales; family Gagatemarchaeaceae; genus UBA183. Next base: position 1,080 of record DATDGE010000274.1, read on the forward strand.
CCGTTGACCTCGTCCACGGAGCTGCCAAGGATGGAAAGCCTCTCTCAGTCGCACTACTGGGCAATTCTGCAGAGATTTTCCCCGAGCTCTTGAAATCGGGATTCAGGCCCGACGTCGTGACAGACCAGACCGCCGCCCACGACCCTCTTGAGGGCTACATCCCCGAAGGCCTGACCGTGCAGCAGGCCGCCGACCTCAGAGCGTCTGACCCGGATGGTTACCTCAAACGCTCTATGGCTTCAATCGCGAAACACGTCCGGGCCATTCTTCGGTTCCAAGAGAACGGTTCCATCGCCTTTGAGTACGGGAACAACCTGAGAAAGATGGCAAAGGAAGCGGGAGCAGAAGAAGCGTTCAGAATTCCTGGCTTCGTTCCGGAATACATACGCCCCCTGTTCTGCGAGGGGAGGGGTCCCTTCAGATGGGCCGCGCTCTCAGGCAATCCAGAGGACATCTACGCGACCGACGAGGCTGTTATCAAGGAATTCTCGAACAACGAATCCCTGGTCAGGTGGATCAGAAAGGCCCACGAAAGAGTCCAATTCCAGGGCCTCCCGGCGAGGGTCTGCTGGTTAGGGTACGGAGAGCGCGCGAGGTTCGGGAAGATAATCAATGACATGGTCCGAGCAGGGACGATCTCGGCCCCCATCATCATCGGGCGAGACCACCTGGATTCCGGCTCGGTTGCCTCGCCATATCGGGAGACCGAAGGGATGAAGGACGGTTCCGATGCGATCGCAGACTGGCCCGTCCTCAACGCCCTCCTGAACGCAGTTTCCGGGGCTTCATGGGTTTCTGTCCATCATGGAGGAGGCGTCGGCATAGGCTACTCGATCCACGCCGGTCTCGCGGTACTCGCCGATGGCACCCCGGAGGCAGAAGCTAGAATCGCAACGGCTCTGACCAACGACCCGGGACTTGGGGTGGCCAGGCATGCTGACGCAGGCTACGACGAAGCGATAAGGACCGCGAGAACCAAAGGGGTCAAGATTCCGATGCTGGACGAGTAGTCATTCCTCGTCGACTCCGGAGCGCGAAGAAGCCGAAGTACGTGATGTAGGCAGCTGCGATGGCGGCGACAAGGGCCGAGAGGTCATCGATGAATGTAGTCGAGGAGGTTAGTGCGCTGGTCCACGCGGGACCAGCCAGAGACCCTGCGTAAATGAGAATAACTGACCAAGCAAAGCACCCGGCAGCGGTCATTACGACGAAGGGCAAGATCTCCATCTCGAAAAGTCCCGCAGGGAGCGAAATGACCGTCCTGAGCACAGGGACAAAGCGCGCAGCAAACACGGTCCACTCGCCCGACCTTTGGAACCACGCCTCAGCCCGGTCGAGCGCTCCCCTGTGCAGCCTGAACGCGTTTAGCAGCCCCACGACGAAAGGCCTCCCGAGCCATCTGGCCAGGTAGTAGTCAACCAGGGCGCC
>DATDGE010000275.1:0-8459 GCA_036522255.1 Nitrososphaerales archaeon
GGAGTCTTCCGGCCATCTCAGGCGTGAGAAATATGCCCTCCCCGCCGTCGTCGAAATCCAGGGCGACCTGCTTCCCTTTGTAGGTCGTCGTGCCTACAAAGCCTTTCTTCGTCAGAGAAGAAACGTCCACGACGAAGTCGAGCTCGGCCTCGTCGGCTTCGGCCACGCTACTACTCCTCTTCGGGCTCTTCGCCTGCTTCCTCTTCCGGCTCCATTGGGATCTCTTCCTCGACGATCTTCTCGCCATTCTCTCCCGTCAAGTCGTCTACCGGGTACCAGTGCTTGCGTCCGTCAAGTTTTGACATCTCGACTTCGCAGTATCCAGCCAGGGTCTGGCCCGTCATTGTTCCCATCCTGTCCCCATCGTTGAGTTTCACTTTCTGAACAGACAGCGATTCGTCTCCAAAGATTGCTTCTCGTTGGGCGTTGACTTTTACCTTTAGTCCCTTCGATGGTTTCAGGTCCATCGGGTTTGCCGGACGGAGTTACCGGATACTTAAAGCCTAAAGGATTCCAGGTCGCGAATTATTTTCCGCGTCTCGGCGGCCAAGTCGTCGAGCTTGGCCGGGCTCTTGCGCTTTAGTGCATAGGAAGTCACAATCATTGCGACGCCCGGGACGGCGGTAAATGGATCGGGGGTGGCTATGATTAGCGCGACCCCGGCCTTCTTCAGGGCTGAGCTAGGGTTGCCAGGCTTCGTCAGTCTGTTGATTTGCCGCCTCACAGGAGCAGGATCAATGCTCGAAGCGACTTGAGTCCTTGTTTCGCTCATTCTCATAAGGGAGTCAGCCGCGGACCGGACAAGCCTCTTCTCCTGCATCCCTGAGCTGATATTGTCCCACTCTTACGTTAATGGCGGCGGTCAAAGGACGTTGCCTCTTCGCTTAAATTAAATACGAAGGGTATCTACGGAGGTCGTGCCGGGGCTTCTGGACGAGGCGGAAATCAAGAAACGGCTGAAAACCCTGAAGGGATGGAAACACGACGGAAAGTTCATCACAAGATCATTCGAATTCGGGAGCTTCATGGAAGGCATCGCTTTCGTTTCCAGGGTGGCGGAGGTAGCGGAGAAAGAGGAGCACCACCCAGACATCCACATCAGATACACCACTGTCACACTCTCGATCCAGACTCATTCTGAAGGTGGAGTAACCGAGTGGGACTTGGAACTCGCCGGGGCCATCGATAAGATGGTGGCAGCGAAGAAGCCAACACCCCATGCAAAGCGCGGATAGGCACCTGGCCGTGATAGTCTTCACGTCCAAACTGGGTCTCCCCATGGGGACTATTCCCGCGCAATCCTAATATACCCCAATCGGTTGTATACCGCATAGAGATATTATGTCAACGACAGCAATTCCAGCGATGACTTCGTCCGGACAGCCCGTCCTTATTCTTAGGGAAGGGGCGAGCCAGAACAGGGGCAAGGAAGCCCAAAGGAATAACATAGCGGCTGCTAAGCTGATTTCGGAGGTTGTAAGGACCTCCATCGGACCACGAGGCATGGACAAGATGCTCGTCGATTCCCTGGGTGACGTCACCATCACCAACGACGGAGCAACCATGTTGAAGGAGATAGACGTCCAGCACCCTGCGGCAAAGATGCTGGTCGAGGTTTCGAAGACGACGGACAACGAAGTCGGGGACGGGACAACCTCTGCGGTCATCCTGGCAGGAGCTTTGTTGGAGAAGGCGGAGGAGCTGCTCGACAAGGACGTGCATCCGACTATAATTGTAGACGGTTACTCGAAAGCCTCGAAAAAGGCAATCGAGGCCCTAGATGATGTGGCCGAGAAGGTCAGCCCGAACGACAAGGTATGGCTGGTGAAGGTCGCAAGGACGAGCATGCAGACCAAGCTGGTGTCCAGGGAGGCAGAGGGCCTCGCTGACCTTGTGGTGGATGCTGTCCTGGCCGTCTCTGAGAAGGTGGACAAGGGCTACAGGGTCGACATCGACAACGTGAAAGTGGAGAAGAAGCCCGGCGGCTCGCTTAAGGACACCAAGCTGATCAAGGGAATCGTGTTGGACAAGGAGGTCGTCCACTCAGGGATGCCGAAAGTAATTGAGAAGGCGAAGGTCGCTCTAATCAGCGCCCCCTTCGAAATCGAGAAGACAGAGTTCGACGCCAAGCTCAACATCAACGACCCGTCCATGATGAAGAAGTTTCTAGACGAGGAGACAAAGATGTTGAAGGCCATGGTAGACAAGATAATCCAGGTGGGAGCCAATGTGGTCGTCTGCCAGAAGGGCATCGACGACATCGCCCAGCACTACCTCGCGAAGGCAGGGGTGCTCGCTGTAAGGAGGGCCAAGGAGTCTGACATGACCAAACTGGGGAAGGCCACGGGTGCGAGGGTTGTCAATAACTTCGAGGACCTTTCCTCGGCTGACCTTGGATATGCTGCGCACGTCGAGGAGAAGAAGGTCGAGGAGGACAAGTGGGTCTTCGTCGAAGGGTGCAAGAACCCCAAGGCCGTCACCATCCTCATTAGAGGAGGAACGCAGCGCATCGTGGACGAAGGGGAAAGGTCCCTGCACGACGCCCTGATGGTGACCAAGGACGTCATGGAGAAACCAGCGATTGTGGCCGGAGGGGGTGCTGCCGAGGCCGAAGCGGCCGCACAGGTGATGAAGTGGGCCGACAAGCTTTCGGGAAGGGAGCAGCTGGCAGCCCAGAAGTTCGCCGAAGCACTCGAATCTATCTCCCTCGCACTCGCGCTCAATGCGGGGATGGACCCCATCGACGCCCAGGTAGAGCTCCGGGCCAAGCACGCCACAGAGACCGGCAAGTGGTTCGGGATCGAAGGGGCTGAGGGCAAGGTCAGGGACATGTATCAGCGCCAGGTCTTCGAGCCGCTGGCAGTGAAAATCCAGGTCATCAGGTCGGCCACGGAGGCTGCCTCGATGATACTAAGAATCGACGACGTCATCGCCGCGGGCAAGACGAAGGCCCCGTCCGGGCCGCCAGGAGGAGGGGAGGGCGGCATGGGCGACGGCGACATGGACTAGTAAGAGAACCTCGCATACTCAGCAAGGGAATCGGATAAAATAGTCCCGCATCCATCCTAGGCGAGCTTGTCTAGCCTCGACCTCCCACTGCTGGAGACTGTCATCCCGAGGGGCCTTGGTTTCGGAAAGAACTACCTCGTGGAATTCGAACCAAATTCACTCTGGTTCGAGACGTCTTTGACCCTCTGCGCCCAGGCTCTAAAAATGGGGTTGAAAGTCGACTATCACACTTTCACCCATGTGCCCGGCGACATCAGAAGCAGCCTGGAGAAGTTCGGCCTCGACCTCAAGACCCTAGAAGAGAATGATACTTTCAGGATAGTGGACAGCTACACTATCCAGACAGGAATAGGCGAGCCAGAAAAGACCGGGCATCCACTTCCCAGTTACACGGCTGATGTCTCATCGGTCGACATGGATGACTGGACCAAGGCGGACATCAAGGACGCGGGAGAACCAATCCAAGAAAACGACAAGCGACGATTTCACGTGGACGACGACACTTCTATCCTGGTTCAATACAACGGAGAGGCGAAAGTAGTCTCCCACTTCAGGACACAAACCGTGCCCTTCGCCAGGAGGAGGGAAATGAGCTCGTTGCATTCGGTCCTCCGTGGGGTCTACTCAGACTCCTTCTATGCCCAGTTCGAATCGTTCTGCGACGGAGTAATCGAATTCAGGGCTGAGGACTCTTCCCAGGGACTCGTGCACTCGATGAGAATAAGGGCAATGCGCGGAGCGCCGCACGATTCATCCTGGAAACGGATTCGCCTTATGGATACTGGTGAGGTGACCGTCGACGCCAGTCCAAGTCCGCCAGCAAGCGCGTTTGCCGAAGACACCGATGCGATGCTGGGTGAGAGAAGACTCGCTGCAATCATGTTCACTGACACCGTCGGCTTCACTGGGCTCGGTCAGAGAAATGAGGCTCTGATGATGGAGCTCCTGAACGATCAGAGGCGGATGATGAGGCCCTTTTTTGAGAAACACAAAGGGAGAGAGGTCAAGACGACCGGAGACGGGTTCCTGGTCGAGTTCGCAAGTGCCCTTGACGCCGTCAGGTGCGCCCTGGGGATTCAGGGCAAGCTGAAAGAAGCGAACGCAATGCGACCTGAAGAGCGGAGAATCCTGGTGAGGATTGGGATCCATCTGGGTGACGTGATCCATACGGGGGAGGACCTGGCGGGGGACGCCGTAAACGTCGCGTCAAGGATAGAGCCCCTCGCTTCTCCGGGCGGGGTCTGCGTCTCTGCCCAGGTATACGGGAGCGTGTTGAACAAGGTGGAGTGCAGGTTCGAGTCCCTGGGTGCTCCTGCGCTCAAGAACGTCGCCTCCCCGGTCGAAGTGTACAGCATCGTGGGATACGGCCTTACATCACCTCGGCCCTTGGCAGCCGGGGCCGGGTCATCGAAAGACAGAGTCGCTGTCCTCCCTTTCACCAACATTGGTCCTGACCCTGCGGACGAATATTTCGCCGATGGGATGACGGAAGAGATGATCTCCTCCGTTTCAAAGACGGAGGGGCTGAGGGTCATCGCCCGGACATCTGTGATGAAATACAAGGGCACCGGCAAGACCATCTCTGAGATTGGGAGAGAGCTCAATGTAGGAAATGTCTTGGAAGGGAGCGTCAGGAAGGCAGGAGAGCAGGTGCGGATCACCATTAAGCTCGTGGACACGGCGAACGAAGAGCCGAAATGGTCACAGACATACGACAGGGACCTCAGTGACATATTCGCGATACAGGGGGACATCGCGAGGCAGGTGGCTGAGGCGCTCAGAATGCAGGCGCTCCGAGGGTCAGACGCAGTCCCCAGGGCGACAGTCAACACCGAGGCCTACGTCGATTATCTGCGTGGCAGGCAATCCTGGAATAAGCGGAGCCAGGAAGGTCTGAACCAAGCTGTTTCGTTCTTCCAGAAGTCCCTCGAAGCCGACAGCTCCTATGCAAAGGCGTACACGGGTCTTGCAGACAGCTTTGCGACCCTCGCGCTTTTGGAATTCAGCGCCCCCAACGACGTGTACCCGAAGGCGAAGGTGGCGGTCGGCAAAGCTCTTTCCCTGGACCCGGGGCTCGCGGAAGCACACACCTCACTTGGTCTGGTCAGGTTTCAGTACGACTGGGACTGGGCGGGGGCAGAGGATGAATTCCGCGCAGCAATCAGGCTTAACCCGAGCTACGCCCCTGCACACCACTACTTCGCCGACCTCCTGAAGGCCATGGGGAGGTTTGATGAGGCACTATCGGAGATATCGAAGGCCCAGGAGCTCGACCCATTGAATCTGGCCATCAACGCAGGGGTCGGTCACGTCCTCTACCTGTCCCGACAGTACGACCGAGCAATCGACCAATACCGGAAGACTGTCGACCTTGACCCCGGTTTCATGCTCACCCACGTCTGGTTCGGGAGGCCCTACCTTGAGAAAGGTATGTTCGCGGAAGCCATTTCAGAGCTCGAGACAGGCGTCAGACTGTCTGGAGAGGGCACCCTGGCCCTGGGAATGCTGGGACCCGGGTTGGCATCAGCCGGGAGAAAGGAAGAGGCGATGCGGGTTTTGGAAAAGCTCAAGGAACGCTCCGAAGATAAGTACGTCCCGTCCTATTGGATCGCTGTCGTCTACAATGGGTTCAGGGACAGGGAGCAGGTCCTCACATGGCTACGGAAGGCATTTGACGAGCGTTCGAGCTGGCTTGTCTGGTCCAACGTCGAGCCCAGGTTCGACTGGCTCAGGGATGACCCCGAGTTTGCCTCACTGATGGGCGCGATGAAGTTCCCCTAATCGCTTCAAGCGTTAAATATGCTGAAGGGGACTTTCTCCCGAGCTTGCAGACCCAGGAGCGCCCCGCCGCCGCCGAGAAGATACTCGAAGTCGCTTCGAAGATGTTCGCCCAGAAGGGGTTCGCCAACGTGTCGGTCAGGGACATCTGCAGGGAGACCGGGACCACGGCTCCTGTGATCTACTACTACTTTGGAAACAAGAAGGGGCTCTTCGATGCGGTCGCACGCAAACAGATACCCATGGCCGACTTCATTCGGAAGCTGACCGTGGCCTCAAGGGATAGTGACCCGCGAAAGGGGCTGGAGTCGTTCATCTCGAAGTATCTTTCCTCTTTTCCTGAGCACACCTTCGACGTCGGGCTCTACATGCGCGATTCTGCTACCCTGGACAAGCAAAGCGCCCAGATGGCTTTCGAGGGACTGGAGATGGTCAAAGCTGTAGCGACGAAGCTAATCGAGCGCTCAATCTCCAAGGGAGCATTTCGAAGGACCGACCCTGCCCTGGCCGCGGAGTGCCTGCTCGGCATGCTAAACAGGGCCATCTTTCAGCACATCCATTTTGCCAAGAGCCGCGACGGAGAAGCTTACAGGCGCTTTGTCACTGACTTTTTTGTCAGAGCGATGAAGTAGGACTAGAGGTCGGCAAAGACTCGTTCCGGGACAATCTCGATGGAGACCCTGGGCTGCTTCCAGTAGCGGTCACGCGCCGCCTTTCTGCCCTTTTCCTCCCCGGTGTATCGTATGGCCAGTGTCTCGATGTCCTTCAATGAGTCGCGTTCGGTGGCTATCCTGGCCTTCCCCTGAATCATGATGTAGGGATAGCCATCGTCGACAAGGAAGGAAACCCTCGGGTCTCGTTTGATGTTCCTGTACTTCACCCGCTCCGTGGTGGTGTTCACAATCAGCTTCCCTTCGTCCAGCATGTACCAGATGGGAGTGACGTGAGGAGAGCCGTCTTTCCTTACCGTGGCGATCTTTGCGAAGTAGACGCCCTTGAGGAAGGCCTCTGCCTTTGAATCGAACGGTCCCATGACGCCCGACATGCAGGCTTCTACTTCAATTTGGCGGCGTATTCAGTCAGCATCCGCCTGTACATGCTCCTTGGCGGGAACCCGATGCTTGAGAGGTAGGTCGAGAACTTCACCCTCTTCCTGGGGTCCCTGATTTTCTTCTCGATGCCGCGGATCTCCTGGCCGACCACCGCGTAGCAGGTCGCATATCCCGGGAAGAGCCCCTGGTGTGCAGGGAAGAGCTGGAAGTAGACGCTGCTCCTCGAGACCCCGGTGTGTTCGTGAGCCCAGTCCAGGAACTCCAGCAGAGTCTTCTTGCCCGTATTGACCCACACATCCCCGACGACCCTGAGGAACCTGACTATCCTCCAGCGCCAGGTCATGAACTCGAGTTCGAGGTTGATCTGTTTGAGTCCACCGTATTTCTCCAACAATTTCACATACGCCTTCTCAGTCTGGGTCAGCCGTTTCTTTGCCTCGAGGCTCCTGGAGAGTTCGAAGAACTCGATCTCCCTGTTGAAGGAGAGGCCCTCGGTGATCGGTGCGCCGGTGGGCAATCCTGGCATGGTTTGAAGCATCGAAAGCTTGCCCACGAAACCGAGGGCGCTGTTGGAATGGTGGACGCAATGGCCGTACTCCTCATGGATGAGGAGGTTCAATATGGCCGCGACTGATTTGTCCGGGTCCCTCTTCGGGTCTGTGGTCTGGAAGTAGTACTGGAAGGGTTTCTTGGTGAAGGTGTCGAAGAATTGCGCTGCCCCCGTTGGGATGACCCCGGTGAGATAGGACGGGGTCTCGATTACTTTGGTGCTGTACTTCGGGTTGATGGCTGTGACCTCTGAGTTCACAAGTCTTTGGACCACCCGGCGGATTCCAAGCGTGACCTCGACCAACTTCTTCGGGTCCAGATGATTCCTTGCGTTAATCATTGACTCTACTTCCTCGGGGGTGGGCTTGCATCCGAACTGCTTTGCGAGCTTTTCTGTGACCCTCCTGAACCTCGGGAGTTCCTCGTCAATCCAGGCTACGGCTGCCTGTTCCAGCTGCTCCGGTGTTTCGGTGTAGTCGTAACCCTTCCTCAGGACGACGGGGTAGAACTTCTGTCGGGCGAGGTCGAACCCCTTCTCTTTGAATATCCTCTCTGCGTTGGGAAACTCTCCCTTCCCCCAACCCGCCAGCTCGAAGAGCTTGACGTATTCCGTTATCTTTTCTTTCAGAGAGTCGCAGGCTTCCTTAACTCCCGGACTTTTGGTCTCGCCCTTCACCGTGTCGAGAATCTCGAGGGCACCGTCAAGCCTGTACAAGGCGAGAGCCTTCACCGCGACCGGGATGTCTCTTTTCGAGTACCTCGCAGTGCAGGCTTCGACAGTCTTCTCAGCGTATCCGAGTAGCGAAAGCATGTGAGTGTCGTTCACCCCCTCCTTGACCAGGTGAGCGAATATCGTCCCGACGATGTCGTCGAGCACGGGCTGAGGCTCGTCGAAAAGCAGACTGGTCTCCATTGAGTCCAGGAGCTTCCGCTGCAGCTCTGTCTTTGCTTTCGACCTGAGGCCCCTCACTTTCTTCAGCGCGGCGTTGACGTTCTTCTGAGAGGCGATGAACAGCTTTCCCGCGTAGTCATTGAACCCCATAAGATAGGCTCCGGAAGGGTTTACCTCTT
>DATDGE010000276.1:0-5940 GCA_036522255.1 Nitrososphaerales archaeon
GCCACGGTGGTGAGGATTGAAGGGTCGAGTCTTGGAAAACCGGGTTTCAAGACCGTGATCTCAGGGAATGGCCAGACGTTGTACGGCTCGCTGGGCGGGTCCTGCCCTGAATCTGCAATCGCCAATGCGGCGCAGAAGGCACTCCGGACAGGGACCCCGAATATGGTCAAAGTATTCTTGGAGAACGTAGAGAACTCTGTCAACGCGACAATCGTCAGCCAGTCGGAGGACGAGGTTCATGTCGAGACGAATTGTGGAGGCATGATGGAGGTGTACGTCGAACCCTACTTGCCACAGCAGAGACTCTTCCTCATAGGTCAAGGAGGGAAAGACGATGTGGAGAACGCGCTCATCAAGTTTGGAAAGGCCCTGGATTTCGAAGTGATCGTGATAGACCATGCGCCTCTCCTTACCGAGGAACCCGACGTCCTAATCAAGGACTTGGACTATGACCTGGCAAAGCTCGACGTAGTCGACAGCGATTCTGTCGTCGTATTGACCAAGGGGGAACGCGACTTCGAGGTCCTGGAGGCGCTGTCCAAGTTCAAACCGAAGTTCGTCGGACTATTGGCCAGCAGGCAGCGGGCGATTGAAGATGCAGAAGGTCTGAAGAAGAGAGGCGTTCCTGAACACTTTGTTGAATCCATACGGGCTCCGGTTGGGGCCGACATTGGTGCGGTCACCCCGGCCGAGATAGCGCTTAGCATAATCTCAGACATAGTCGCGACGAACCATGGCAAGAGGCTACCTCAGAAACGCCAGAATGAGAAGCCGCCGGTGGCTTCGCAGAAATCAGACTAGCTTTCAATCACTGATTCTTCCAGCCAGACACGATTTCCCCCTTTCCCCAACTCATGCTTCCAGATTGGCAGGGATTTCTTGATGCGGTCGATGGCGAATCGCGCCGCTTCGAATGCTTCGGCCCTGTGGACTGCAGAGACGGCAACGGCTACGCTCACTTCGCCAACCTTTAGAGTCCCCACCCGATGGATTAATGTCAGCGCTCTTACCTCCCACTTTTTTCGTACCTCCTGTGCGAGACCCTCAATCTTGAGCTCTGCCATCTGCTTGTAGGCCTCGTAGTCAACGGCGATTACCGCCTTCCCTCTGTTTGTTTTCCTTACGGTTCCGATGAAAAGAACGACGCCACCAGCAGAGTCGTCCATGACCGATTCAAGAACCTTGGTTGGGTCAATGGACTTTCTCGTTATTCCCGATTTCATTGGGGCATTCAGCCGCCAGCCACAGGTGGAAGGAGTGCGACCCTATCTCCGTCATGGAGCGAGACATTTTCTGAAGTGAGTTCTTCGTTCACCGCTATCTTGACCACCTTCTCGATTTTCTTGAGCCCGGGATGAAGTGAGAGCGCTTTAGAGAAGGCCTCGGCCACCTTCGGATTCCCGGCGAGCTCTAGGCGCTCGCTCGACCTCCCGGCAGCCTCGCGGGCTTGGGCGAAGTAGACCATAGTGATCAAGGGCAACGGTTCAGCCTCCTATTGCATTCATGTTGCGAGGCTTTCCCCAACCATCCTTTATCCACGGCATGTAACCCACCCCATCGGGTTTCCTCCAGACGGCCGCAGCGATCAATTCCGCGAGCTCGACGTCAGACCCGCCCTTTCTGACAAGGGGCTTGAGGTCGTGATATTCGGTGTCGAAGAGGCATGATAGGAGCTTCCCATCGGATGTTAGCCTTATCCTGTCGCAATCGTCGCAGAAGGGCGCACTCATGGGGGTGATCACACCCAACTTCCCCTTACCATCTTCGAACTCCCAAATGGACGCCGTGTCTCCCTTGCTCCTCCCCTTGGAAACAAGGGGAAACCTGGAGCCGACGGTCTTGAGAATCTCCTGTCCCGTTACCATCTTGTCCTGACTCCAGATTCCAAGCCCGTCGAGCGGCATGAATTCGATAAATCTAATGGAGATGTTCCTCTGTCGGGCGAATCCGACCAGGTCCAATATCTCGTCATCGTTGTAGCCACGTATCGCGACGCTGTTGATCTTCAGCGGCTCGATCCCTACCCGGATAGCCTCCGAGATTCCCTCAAGGACTTTCGGCAGGGCATTCAGACCTGAGATTTTCGCGAAGCGGTCCTCCCTGAGGCTGTGCAGACTTACGGTGGCTCCTCGAAGGCCTGCCGCCTTCAGGGCCCGTGCTTTCTCAGCAAGGAACCAGCCGTTGGTCGTCAAGTCTACCGAATCGAGCCCATCAATTCTGGTCAGTCTGGCGATTAGACTCTCGACCCCCTTTCTCAGAAGCGGTTCCCCGCCCGTGACACGGACCTTGGTTATGCCAAGGGAGACAAGGACCCGGGTGACTCGCTCTATTTCTTCAAAGGAGAGTATGTCTTCCTTTGGGAGCCAACGGATCGATTCTTTGTCTGGCATGCAGAAGAGGCAGGCAAAATTGCACCTGTCGGTCACCGAGATTCTTAGTTTTCCAGCCACTCTCCCCTTCCTATCCATTAGCTCGCGGGGAGGGGCCAGGGACTGTTCAGAGACCAAATCGTGAGAATTGCCCATCTCAGAGTAAAAAAGGTTCCTTCGCTTGTTTTGGGTAACCTCATATTCCACCGAAAATGGTCCAGAGAACGTGGGGTACAGGCAGGTCGATATCTCTGGTAAGACCCCCTCTTCAAGGGCCGCCACAGCGTCGGGGCGAATCTTGCTTAAGCCTAGGACGGTCGAACTCATCCGTGAAGGAAGGACGGAGAAGGGCGAACCACTATCGCTCGCGAAGATCACGGGAATCATGGCTGCAAAGATGACCCCGCAGCTGGTAATCCTGTGCCACCCCCTGAAGATTGAGAGCACCAAGGTCGAGGCCACGCTCGAAAAGTGGGGCATCGAGGTGGTGGCAACTGTGTCCGCGACAGAGAAGACCGGAGTGGAGATGGAAGCGTTGACGGCCGTCGTCGTGGCTCTTCTGAACGTCTGGGACGTTGTCAAGCCATACGAGAAGGACGCGCGAGGGCAATATCCGGCGACTCGAATAAACGGTGTAAGGGTCCTGAGGAAGTCGAAGTGAAGAAGCCGCATGTGGCGCACAGGTCCAAGGGAAAGCGATCCCTCTCATTTTTCCTTACGACTGTCAGTTCAAGTAGATTTGCCAAGAAGAAGGAAGGGACCGCCTACGCTGACGAGTCCGGGGACTTGGCAGAGCGAATCGTTCGGGCGAAGTCCCACAAGGTGCTGAAGAGGAGCCTCATTGCCGATGACCCGAAGATGATCCGTTCGACGGTGAGTGGGTTCTTTCGGAGCGGGGCCGACGTATTGTTGTTCACCGGGGGGACGGGGGTGTCTCCGACTGACGTGACGGTGGAGACAGTTGTTCCGTTCTTCGAAAAAGAACTTGTTGGCTTTGGAGAGTTGCTAAGGAGCCTCAGCTTCGAAAAAATCGGGAGCGCTGCGATGCTGACCCGGTCCACCGCGGGGACCTCCAGGGGGAAACTGATCCTTTGCCTCCCCGGGTCTCCAGACGGAGTCGAGACCGCCCTCGTGAATTTCATCGCAGAGTTTCCCCATATCGTCGCCGTGGCGAGAGGGACCTGAGACTTCTGGAACAGGGCCGGGCTCAGGCGACCGAGGACACCCGAACTGCCCATGCAAAGGACCGGCTTGCCAGTGGACCCGGAACTGGGGCATCCGTGGTCTATGGATCGTCGACCGGGTTTCTCGCAGGCTTGGTCGGCCTTGGCGGGGCCGAGCTGAGAATGCCATTCATCCTGTACTACCTTGAAATGTCATTGGACGACATGATAGTCGTGAACCTGCTCACCAGTTTGGCGGCTTCGTCGATCAACCTCGCGGCCAGACTCCAGGCGGGTGTTTGGTCGAGCGACGCCACGGTGGTCTCTGCAGTCATGATAGTCGGTTCGCTGCCCGGTGCCTACATCGGAGCTACGTTGAGCCACAGAGTGTCGGCGCGCGCCCTGAAGGGATTCATCGCCTTGATCCTTACCTTCGTGGTAGCAAGGCTCGTCGTTGGGTTAGTCTTTCCCCCTGGGAAAGGCCAAGGCCCTGCTTTGATCCCTGAACTCATCCTTTCGCTCGTTGCAGGGTTCGGGGTCGGAATCATCAGCGGCGCGGTGGGCGTCGCTGGAGGGGAGTACAGGATTCCAGTACTGACGTACGTGCTGGGGTTTCCCATCAAAATTGCGGGATCGGTCAGCCAATTGGTGACCCTCCCCACAGTAATTGTCAGCCTCCTGAGGCACAGGCGATCGGGTCCCTTATCCAAAAGAGCCTTCAGGGGGACATTGGTGCTGGGTGTTCCGTCGGTCGCTGGAGGGGTCTTAAGCGGTCTCCTCGTAGGGAGCGTACCCGTCGTTTACATCGAGTTGCTTTTCGCACTCATTCTCAGCTACACCGTAGCGCGGATTGTTTGGGAGCTGGCTGGGAGGACCTGACGAATGGAACACGACCTTGTAATCGAGGGGACAGTCGTGGGTGGAGACGGGCTGCGGTCCCTCGAGGTAGGGGTCAGCGATGGGATGATAGCCGAAGTGAAGAGGCAAGGAGTCAGAGGCGCGCGCAGAATCCGCGCCGGGAGGTCCCTGGTATTCCCCGGGTTCATCGATGTTCATGTACACATGAGAGAACCAGGTTGGGAGTACAAAGAGGACTTCAGGACGGGTTCCCTGGCGGCGCTGCACGGCGGTGTAACGACTGCGGTCGATATGCCGAACAACCCCGTCCCGACAACGACACAATCTGCACTTGAGGAAAAGCGGAGACTTGCCGATGCTAAGTCGCTCATCGACGTAAAGTTCTACGGTGGTGTACTCAGTGAGAATCTGAAGAGCCTCGCGAAGGTGGCGGAAGGAGTAGCGGGGTACAAGATCTATTTGGCGAGAACGACAGGTTCGGATGCCTTTCCAGCTTCGGAGCTTGGCCGCGCATTTGAGGAGATAGCAAAGACCGGGCGGCCTGTCAGCCTTCACTGCGAGGAGCAGACCGTGATAGACAGGAAGCAGGCCGAGCTCGATGGTGTATCCAGACCGGACATTCAATCCGACCTGAGACCACCAGAAGCTGAAGTCCAGTCTGTCAAGAAAGTTGTTTCTGCTCTATCTAATGTCCATGACCTCGAAGTGAACGTCTGCCATGCTTCGGCGGAAGAGACGATTTCGATCGTAAGGATGGCGAGGGCGGGCGGGGCGCGAGTTTATTGCGAGGCCGCCCTTCATCATCTATACTACAACCGGAGGGCGATGCTGGAAAACAGAATGCTGAATACCAATCCCCCGCTCAGACCGGAGGGAGACAGAATGGCCTTGATGGGAGGTATTGCTGACGGTACCGTCTCGTTCTTGGTGACCGACCACGCGCCCCACACCATTGACGAGAAGACATCACTGGGCCTTAGCGGAGTGCCCGGGTTGGACGACTACGGGCATGTTGTTTCCTGGCTGATAAGGGAACAGAATATCGATCCGATGGTTATCGCGAAGGTGACATCCTCAAACCCGGCAAAATTCGCAAATTTGAGTGAAAGGGGTGCGATCTCTGTGGGAAAGAAAGCGGACTTTACGATCCTTGACCTTCACTCTCCCGAGAGGGTGCGCTCGGACAGCGTTCTGAGCAAGTGCGGGTGGTCCCCCTATGAGGGGAAGGAATTCCCCGGAAAGGTCAGATGGACCATAAGGGGCGGCGAGCCGATGCTGGATGACTTCGAATTGGCTAGGTAGCCGAGGCTGCCGGAGGATCCCCCGCCGGAGCTGGGGAGCTCGTAGTCGCGGTGAACATCTTTGGGGCCTTTCCGATGTAGACGTTGATGATGATCAATGCAATTATAGCCAGCAGGACAAGAGCAATCGTGTAGTTGAAGGGAATAAAGTCAAAGAGCGAAAGGGCTGCAATGACGATCCCCCAGCCTGAATAGTAGCTCCGGTCCTTCCTTTCGACAATGACGAAGGCCGTGACCACTGTCCAGAGG
>DATDGE010000277.1:0-6190 GCA_036522255.1 Nitrososphaerales archaeon
CCCTCCGATCAGATAGCCGATCAGGGTAGCGCCATAGACGAGAATGGCCCCGGGATTCGCTGCTATCGCATTCACGGCGGTCGTGTCGCTCAGCATGGCATTGTAGCCCGTAAAAATCCCAACCAGGGACACCAAAACTGCCGCCATCATCGAGAAGAGGCGTATGTACCCGGTCGGCCCCCGCTTGAGCATGCCTGCCACGGTCCTGTCGATGCTGAACCCTCTGATCAGGAAGGCTCCTCCAAGGATGAGCAGAGTCGCCAGTTGCGCTTCGAAGACCCTGCCCGCCACGATGAGGATCCCCGCAAGGACGAAAATCAACCCCGGGACCCCAAGCGCATACTTCGAGTAGTGGGGGTCGAACACGAGCATCCTTAGGTACCTTCCCAGCACTTCGTAGGTCTCCTCGACTGACTGGCTGTGCTTGACAGTCACCCTCTGGACCGACACGATGGGCTTCATGCTCTGTATGATCGGTATGACCTGTTCGTCCTCGCCTCCGTCGGAGACCAGGACGACTCCGGTAAATTTCGAGCCAGCGAGGACGACGGCGACTTCTTTCCCCACCCTCCTGTCCGCTTCGAACCCCCGGTTGGTCTCTCCGCAGACGACCGCGACCTCACAGGGAGTCCCTCCCTTCACCAGCTCGTCGTATTTCCTGACGGCAGCGAAAATAGCGTTGGCGTCTGCCTCCTCCGGGTCGGCCAGGGCAAGCCTTGTCGCGGCAGCCAGGGTGGCGTCCCTTCCGATAACCGGAGACCCGACCTTCGCCTTGACACCCAAGTCATCGTCCCTGTCGACACAGAGGACGAGATACCTTTCTTCTGCCTCAGACATGGCTTTGATTCAGAGTCTTGGTTGTTTATACTTAAGCCTAGGAGTTGCGCCGGAAGAGAGAGTCCAGATACCCTTAAGGGAGGTACCAAGTGTTCTTCATCGGGGAATTTGCAGCTGGAGCGGACTTGGCACAAGTCCTGGCCTGCCTATCTCGTGAAGGAGGTGACCGTACCTCCCCAGCCGTTGCATCGTATCCTTTCGAATTCAGCGAAGAGACTCGGCTCTAAGCCCTGCCTGCACTATCAGGGGAGGACCATGACCTACTCTGAAGTCGACGAGTTGTCCTCGAGGTTCGCTTCGGGCCTGTTGGGCCTGGGGCTCAAGGCGGGCGGCAGGGTCGGGATATTCTCCCCCAATACGCCCCAGTTTGTCATCAGCTACTTCGGCATACTCAAAGCGGGAGGCATCGTGGTCCCTTGCAGCCCCCTCTACAAGGAACGTGAGCTGGAGGCTCAGCTTCGAGACTCTGGTGCCACCATGGTCGTCGCCGCCAACGACGTCGTTCGGGGGAACGACCTTTTCGCGAGCTTGGAGGGTTGCAGGGACAGGCTAGGTCTCGCTCAGATAATCACGGCAAGCGTCACCGACTACCTTCCTGGCATCAAGCGTTCTCTTGCAGGCCTCGCGAAGGTCAAGAACCTGAAGAGGAAAAACACCGTCGCGTTCGTGGACATCGTTGGCAAGAGCAAGCCCATCGACCCCCCGGCCGATGCAGACCCCATCGGAGGCGTCGCGGTGCTGCAGTACACCGGAGGTACCACCGGTGTTTCCAAGGGCGCGATTCTTACTCACTACAACCTCCTTTCGGCGGCGGCCATAGCAGCGACAACTCTCCCGATGACTCAGACAGACGTCTGCTTAGCGGTCCTCCCACTCTTCCACATTTTCGGGATGACCGGGGTCATGAACGCGCCGCTGTGGGCGGGAGGGGAGATCGTTCTCCTGCCCCGATTCGACATCGAGGAAGTGATGGCGACAATACAGAAGGAGAAGGTCACAGTCTTCTGCGGGGTCCCGACCATGTACGTCGCTATCAACCACCACCCCGATGTCGCGAAATTCGACCTGAAGACGGTCCGGCTCGCGTTCTCAGGGGGCGCGCCGCTCCCCATAGCGGTAAGGAGGAAGTTCAATGAGCTCACGGGAGGGAACCTCGTTGAAGGCTACGGGCTCACAGAATCCTCCGCGGTCGGGACCACCAACCCGTTCAGGGACGGATCCCCAAGGGAAGGGTCGATTGGCTTCCCGTTTCCGTCGACGGACGCCAAGATCGTCTCCCTCGACGACCCGTCAACTGTGCTTGCAGCTGGTGAGATGGGTGAACTGGCCCTCAAGGGTCCGCAGGTCATGACTGGATACTGGAACAACGATTATGAGACTGGACTTGTCATGAAGGATGGTTGGCTCCTTACGGGAGACATAGCGCGGATGGACGACGACGGCTTCTTCTATATCGTGGACAGGAAGAAGGACATGGTGTCCGTAGGAGGTTTGAAGGTCTATCCCCGCGAAGTAGAGGAGGTATTGTTCGAGCATCCGGAAGTCAAGGAGGCCGCCGTCGTCGGGATCCCGGACCAGTACATGGGCGAAACCGTGAAGGCCTTCATAGTACTCAAGGACCCGTCGTCAAAGGACAGGGTCGAGGGCGAGATCCTGGAGTTTTGCAAGGGCAAACTTGCCAAATACAAGGTGCCGACGAAGTTTGAATTCGTCCCCGACCTCCCAAAGACCTTGGTAGGAAAGGTTCTCAGGCGGAAGCTGAAAGAAGCGACAGCTACCGCTCAATAATCATTGAAACTGCGTTTCCGCCGCCAAGGCACAGGGTCGCCAACCCTCGCTTCTTGCCGGACCTCTTCAGCCCATAAATCAGCGTAGTAAGGACCCTGGCCCCGCTGCATCCTATGGGGTGGCCGAGCGCAACGGCCCCGCCGGTGATGTTGAACCTGTCCTCGTCGATTCCCAGGGCCTTCCTTACGGCGATAGACGCCGTTGAGTATGCCTCGTTATGTTCTACGAGGTCGATGTCCTCCATGGACATCTTAGCGCGCTTCAGCAGGGCCTTCGTCGTAGGAATCGGCGCCTCCATCACGCGCGAGGGCTCCAGGCCGCCAGTCCCGTAGGCGACGATCTTCGCCAGCGGCTTGACGCCAAGCCTGTCGGCGGCTTCCTCAGACCCAACGACTAGGGCAGACGCCCCATCGCTGAGCTGGGAGGAGTTCCCTGCCGTCAGGATTCCGTCGGGCTTGAAGACAGGCTTCAGCCTGGCCAGCTTCTCGATTGTGGTGTCGCTCCTTACGCATTCGTCATTCTCGAATTCCTGAATCTTTCCGTCCTCCCGTTCTATCTTGACCTTGACTTTCTCTTGGTCGAAGAGCCCCTCCTTCGTTGCCTTCGATGCCTTCATGTGGCTCGAGTAGGCGAACTCGTCCGCCTCCCTCCTGCCGATTCCATATTTCTTGGCGACCAGTTCCCCCGTAATCCCCATGTGGTAGTTATGATATGCATCCCAGAGTCCGTCGACGATCATCGCATCGAGGAGCCTCGCATCTCCGAACTTTGTCCCCCAGCGCTCCCCTTTGGCGAGATATGGGGCGTTGCTCATGCTCTCCATCCCCCCGGCGACTACGATTTCGTTGTCTCCGGCCTTAATTGATTGCGCCGCGATCATCGCGGCCTTTAGCCCTGAGCCGCATACCTTGTTGACCGTAACCGACCCGACGTCGAACGGTATCCCGGCGTATATCGCAGCCTGTCGTGCAGGGTTCTGTCCCAGGCCGGCAGAGACCACATTCCCCATGATGACCTCGTCAACTTCCTTCGGAGGTATTCGGGCCCTCCTGAGGGCCTCCTCGATTACGAGGGCCCCGAGTCTCTGAGCCGGTACTCCCACGAGGCCCTTCCCGAACTTCCCTATGGGAGTCCTGCATGCCGATAGTATGACGGGTCTTCCCACTTCGACACACATCGAAAGACTCCGATAATAAATTACTCTAAGCGGCGAAACGCTGCCCCTAAATACCAAGCTCCGTCGGCCCGCCCTGACGATGAAGGCCCAGAGCACGATCTGGATGGACGACAAGTTCGTCGACTGGGACGATGCAAAGATACACGTCCTCACGCACGGCCTGCATTACGGGATGGCTATTTTCGAGGGGATGAGGTGCTTCTCAACCCCCAAAGGCCGCGCCATATTCAGGCTCAATGAGCACCTCGAGCGTTTCATGAACAGCGCAAAAATCTACAGAATGAACCTGGGCTACTCGGCCAGGGAGCTGGCAGAAAAATGCAAGGAGATTGTCAGAAGGAACCCCGCAAAGGAGTGTTACATCCGGCCCATCGCCTTCACCGCCTACGGAGAGATGGGGCTCAACCCCCTGAAGAGCAAGATTTCGGTGGCAATAGCCACATGGCAGTGGGCTTCATACCTCGGGGCGGAGGCCTCAAACCGAGGGGTCAGGGCGACCGTTTCGAGCTGGGTCAGGATTGATTCCCGTTCCCTACCCCCACAGGCCAAGTGCGCTGCTAACTATGCTAACTCTGCACTCGCAAAGATGGAGGCGATCGCAGCGGGATACGACGAAGCGATCCTGCTGAACTCTCATGGAGTAGTTGCGGAAGGGCCAGGGGAGAATATTTTCAGGGTCAAGGATGGAATCTTGAGCACACCACCGGCCAGCTCAGGAATTCTCCGAGGAATAACCCGCGATACGGTGATCCAGTTCGCCCGGGACCTTGGGATAAAATTCTACAGGAACGACGCAACCAAGGAGGAGCTCTACACCTCCGACGAGGTCTTCTTCAGCGGCACAGCCGCCGGCATTGCAAAGGTGAGGGAGATTGACGGAAGGAAGATCGGTGATGACGGTTTCCCCATCACCGACAAGATGGCCAAGCTCTACGACAGGGTGGTGCACGGCAGGTCGAAGAAGTACTCGAAGTGGCTTACTCCAGTTCGAGACTGATCAGGGCTATCCTTTCCGCTTGGCCGGTCATCGCCGGCGAATGGACTTTGTTTCCGCGGGAACGAAATGGACATCCGAAATCAGGTAGCGCGCCGGCTTCCGGAACTCGGCCTTCACTTTCATCCCGATGAAGATGTCCTTTTCTCCGATTCCGAACAACCTTGACAAAAGGAGCGTATCGACTCCGTCAAATTCGACGAGGACCAGGTTGAAGGGCGTCTCCTTCAGGAACTCTTCGCCTCCGAAGTAGCACGTTGTCCAAGAATGGACCCTCCCCTCCAGTGGCAGTTCGAACCACTTCGTTTCGTGGCCGCAGTTCATGCAGTGGCTTCGCGGGGTCGCGTACCTGTAGTGGCAGCTCTTGCATTCGCTCCCAAACAGTTCTCCTTCAGCGAGTCTAAGGAAGAACTCCGAATCTTCTGCGTAACTGTGAATGTAGTTAATGCTGTAGGGCGATAGCACCACCAGGTCGCTCGTCCCCGCTGGATTCTTGTAGATGGCCGCGCCTGACTTCTTGACTTCTTTCATCACGTCCCTGAATTTCGTGAACTTTTTGGGCGAAGTCAAACTTGGGCCCTCTCCATGATTGTCACGGTGACGGCGCTCCCGGTTCCCGCGTGTGAATGGATCAGTCCGCGTTCAGCGTCTTTTATCTGGAGTTTGTCATTCCCAAAATGTTTGGCAATCGAATTCTGAAGCTGCCACAAGGCGAAGACTCCCTGCATTATCCCAGTAGCGCCCACGGGATGGCCGCAGGCAATCAGGCCTCCGGACGGGTTGACAGGAATCGTGCCCTTCTTCGGGAGGTCCAGTCCGTAATCAATATTCTTGAGGAAGGGGTGTCCCTGCTCGACGAAGTCGTAGCCTTCGCCGTATCTGCAAAGGCCTATGTCCTCGTAGGTCTGTATCTCGGAGCTAGAGTATGCGTCGTGAAGTTCAACGAAGCTCAACTCTTCGATGGGGTTCCTAATCCCAGAATTCTTGTACGCCTCCAGGGCCGCGGTCCTCCCGGCCCTGAAAGAATGGACCCCCGGGTAACTCAAATTGGAGTAGTGCGACGCTTTCTCCCATGCGAAGAGGGGGACCTTCCCGTGGGGCCTGTCCGCCAATCGCATGGTGTCAGTTCCACAGCCGACTCCTTTGATCAATACGGGATGGTCGGTGTACTTGAACGCAGCCTCCTCAGACGCGAGGATCAGTACGGCTGCCCCGTCGCTCATTGTGCAGACCGACGGTCTGTTGAGGGGATGCGCGATCATCTCGCGCCCCAGGGCCTCCTTCATCGTCAGTTTCTCCGGATACTGCGAGTAAGGATTGTTCAGTGCGTTGACGTGATTCTTCACTGACACCATCGACATTACCCTCTTGGCCTCCTTGGTGGCTGCCTGCTG
>DATDGE010000278.1:0-1813 GCA_036522255.1 Nitrososphaerales archaeon
CAGGAAGCATGCCGTCATCGCCGAAGGAAAGCCATGGATCATCGACTTCGAATCGGCGGGGACGGCGAGGAAGCCGAGGAACGTTACCACGGCGGCCCAGTACCTGCTGATTGGAGGGGTAGTTTCTCCATGGGTCAGAAGAACCCTAGGAATCAAGGATACCAAGATTCTCCTTGGCCTCCTTGCCGAATACAAGCGCGACCTCTCAGACTTCGCCTACGCGAAGATCCTCAATCATCTCAGGCTCGACTGACGCAGGGTGGAGTCAGCCGGGAGTCTCTCGCGATTGCGTTCCATGGTCAGTGCAGAATATTCCCGGAAGCAATGGGGTCGGTGGGATTCGATGGGTTTACCGTGCAAATCCGTGTTGATAAAACGGGGAGGGTCCGACGAATGATTCGCTGAATTCCGGGCCAGGACCGAACTCGAATTCTGGTTCAAATCCGGAGGGATTCATTTAGAAAATTAGGAGAATCTCAATCTCCGGTGCAGGCTCGATTCTGACGGGAACCTACACCAACATCTTAGGGAGGCAGTCGGGATCGGCCTCTGGAACATGGATTTTCAACGGCAACGGATGGATCACTACAAGAACAACCACAGTGTACTACTGCGGTTTCTGTTTCGTGAGCGACTCGGTGTCGACCCAGAGCTACGCCACCTACTAGAGCAGCGATCCCCCCAACCTTTTTTACGATGCTCTGGAATGATTAATGCGTCGATGAAACAACTTGGGACGGTCTCTATCATCAGTGCCGCCAATACCAGGCCAAACTGGGTTGGAGCGTTGAAGGTCAGCGTTGTAGATGGGAGGATAAAGCCTCGTGACTACATTAGGAGCTCGCCTGGGAAGCTGTACCGAATTACTCAACTTCAAGCCCTAGACGGCAGCCGAATCGCTGAGATTGGAAAAGGAAGCAAAGCCGTACTCATTGTAGAACCAGACTTGCCACCGCCGATAGTCAATGTGACAAGCGTGCTGCTGAAATACCCTCACGAATTTGTCGAGGACCAAACCGCGCAAATCCTCGGCGATGGCTGAAATCAACTCTTCGGTTTCCTAGAGCGCGTTGCTCGATGCCCACGCAGCCTGAGACACTGAAGTCGGTCGGCTTCTCGCGGGGGCGAAGCTGCGCAAGGTGGGGTGCTTCGCCTTGTTGCAAGGTCTTTCACCGGGCTTTAGGACCAACTGCTCTTCCCCATTGATGTCAAATGTCCTAGAACATAGACCAAAATATCGATGCTGCCGATTTCTCTGAACGGGCACATTTAGATATTCCATAAGTTCAAGAACTCTAATTCCGTGGAACCTTGCGGGGAGACCTCTTGGCTTGAAGCCTGACCTCAGGCCCCAGCAGACCCAGACCAGCGACTGTTATGGGCAGGGCGAGAAAGAGCAGAACTCCGAAGGCTGTGAGCCTGCTACTATCGGGCAAGGTGAAGTATCCATCAGGCAGAAATGTGTATCCTGAGAGTTGCGGGTCTCCCCCTCCCCCGAAAGAGTAGGCCCCACCCCAGTGTAAGAGTGCATACCCGATTGATTTCAAGCCAGAAGGGTTCGACAGGCAGGCCAATTGGGGATTGGTGCATTGGAACATGGTCGCACCGTAGATAACAGGGACGAAGAAGACAAACAAGAATCCCAACAGGGCTAACCCAGACCCGATTCGGAAGAACTTCACGTTCAAGCGGGAACAATTAGCAGATACGGCTGGATATACGCCTACTCCTGAGAACGGCCTATCGAGAATTGCGCCTGCTGAATCCCCTCTTCCTTGTTCCTATCGCAATAATAGACAAAGGGTGAGAGGAG
>DATDGE010000279.1:0-7476 GCA_036522255.1 Nitrososphaerales archaeon
GTCTAGCGGTAGGATACCCCCTTGGCAAAGAAGTCCAGACTGGGGGAGGTCGGGGGTTCGAGTCCCCCCCAGTCCACTTATTTCATCGCTCATCCGAGGTTTTGACAATTATGCTCTGACGAGATGCGTGAACCTCGCAGCAAGTCCAATGACGAAAAGGGCCGCGCCTGCAAGGACTACGAGAGGTCCTGCTGGCAACCCAAGGTAGCCTGAAACGACGACACCGGCCACGGCGCTTATCACTCCGAAGATTCCGCTAAGCAGCGAGAACCTGAAGAGACTCGATGAAAGGTTTCGGGCTGCCGCCGCCGGTACTATGACAACCGCCCCCACCAGCAGCGTCCCAACTTCCTTGATGCCGACGGCTACGACCGTCGAGACCAAAAGCAAGTAAAGCAAATTTAAGGCATCCACGTTGATCCTGTTCGACACTGCGAGTTCCCTGGAGATCATGGTCAACGCAAGCTTGCTGTAGATCGAGCGAAGTATGAGGACAACGAGGACAGAAATGATTGAGGTTGCGATTACATCGAAAGTGGTGACAGTAGTCACGTTCCCGAACAGGGCCTCCAGGAGGTCGACCTGTGGCGTGATGAGGATCCCAACTGCCAGCGCCAGGACGAAAAGTACACCGATGATGGACTCGACGGGGAGTACGGTGGATTTCTGAAGATACCATGTAATCACCGCGGTGGCGGCAAGGAACGCAAAGGCGCCCAGGAACGGATTGAAGCCAAAAAGAATCCCCAGAGCGAGACCAGGAAGGGCAACGTGCGACAGGGCGTCCCCCACCAATGCCATGCGCTTGGAAATCATGATTGACCCGAGGTAACCCGCGGCGAATCCCACGAAGCCGCCGACAATCAGCCCGGGGATCAAAACGCCAACCAAGGTCCTACCTCCTAATCCGTTGCGTGTTCTGTTTCCTTCAGGGCAAGCTGCGCTCCGTAGATGATTTCCAGCAGCTTGCTGTGGGAGAGCCCCTTGGATTTTCCGAAGAAGAGAGGACGCCTGTTGAGAGCAAGGACGTAATCAGAATAGTGCATCACCACGTGCATGTTATGCGAAATGAGCAAGGTTGTAATGCCTAGTTCCCCCTTCAAGTGATCGAGGTGGTTGTATATTGGCTCCTCAGCTCCGATGTCAACCCCCGACGTTGGTTCGTCGAAAAGCAGAACCGCTGGACGGTCGACGATCGCCCAAGCGATCAAGACCCTCTGAAGCTCCCCTCCGGAAAGCGAGGCCAGACTCTGCGTCAGGATACTTTTACCGAGACCGACAGAATTCAGACATTCTTCGTAGTCGACCTTTCGCTTCAGAGCAAGGAACTCGCTGACGGTGATAGGCAGGTCTGTTGCAACGAGGGTCTGGGGGACCAAGCCGATTCTTGCGTCCCCCGCCCACCTCACATTCCCCGTATACGGGACAAGGCCCATGATCGCCCTAAAGAGAGTGGTCTTCCCTCCTCCGTTGGGGCCCACGATGGCAAGGGTGGACCCCTTCTCAAGTTCGAAACTGACATCTTCGAGCACCACTTTCCCATCCAGTTTCACCCCCATTCCCGAAACGGACAAGACGGGTGAACCACTCGAAGCTGTGCCGAGGACTTGATCAGGTTTCATTGATGCGTTTCCAGTGGCCAATTTCAGAACAACTGAACCCGGCACGAAGAGGGCCTAATAAGTCTGCAAATGAAGTTATTAATTCGTAGGATTTGAAATTGAGCCTCGGCGAGGGTACATCTCGTCGTCTCTTGGGGTTAGTAACAATCGGAGGTCATTTTATATGGTTCTTATTATGTGCCTAGAGCCATGCCAATCGTAAGTCTCTCGTTCCCAGAAAATCTGCTCAAAGAGATGGACGAGTTGAAGAGGAACTCTGGCTTCACCGGCAGGTCCGAGTTTGTGAGGGCCGCGGTTCGTCTCCTGCTTGAGGAGAATCGAGAGAGAGCCACACTCACCGGCGAGGTCAACGGACTGCTGGTGGTGACCCACGACCAGGAGAGGGAAGAACCAGTAACAGAAATGAAGCACAAGTTCGAAGACATTATTCGCACCCATGTCCACAGCAAGACGAGTTCTTCAATGTGCGTGGAACTCTTTTTGGTGCATGGTCCAGCCAAGAAAGTCGTCGAGATGAGTAACACCTTTCAGGCCGAGGACAAGATGAAAAGTACGAAATTCATACCCATTTAGACGATAGTTTGTCGGTGGGCTGGAACCTCATTCGCGCTATTGGTGGACCCCCTCTTCAGCGGTGGGAGACCTTGGCATTCGAATGACGACTGCGACAGCCGCAAACAAAAGTACCCCGGCAAGCACGAATGTTGTGTAGAAACCGAGGTAGACGGAGACGAAGCCCGAGATGAATGAACCAGTCATTGCAGAAATTCCGACGATTGCCGAGTAAACCCCGAGGGCGGCGCCAGGGTTCCTTCCTTGGACGGTGTTGAACATCATCGTATTGGAAGATGTGTAGTAAAGGGCGAAGGCGATGCCGGAAGCCAGAGGATAGAATACGAGAGCCGGCCCAATGAAGAAAGGGCCGCCCACAAATAGAATCGATGCACCAAGGGCTACATAGGACCCTCCCCTCAAGAGAAGGCCCTGGACGGTAGTCGCGACCAGGGGCCGAGAACTGATGAACCTCCCTGCCCCCTGAAAGGTGAGAGTCTGCACCACCATTCCTGCAAGGATTACCGCGAACACGGCCTGGCCGGAAATGGCCACGCTCTGCATTGACGGAACGAACGATGTGTTGAAGAGACCGCTCGAGAAGTAGAAGAGGATAGTAGAGACGTAGAATAACGGGACGTAGCTCGTCAAGCTCGACCTGAGGCCCCTGAAGGCCCGTCTGAAGTCGGAGAGGCGGGGAACTCCTATGAAGAAGACTGGGTTCGCGAGTAGTCGGCTGAAAAAGCTCGGCCTCCTGAGGGCAACGTTCTCTCTCTCGAAGACGATGGCAGTATCCGGTATGAGGGAGACTGCGAGTCCCGCCGAGATAAGACCGAAGACCCCGAGAGGGATGAAGAGAAGTGTCATGTGGGTAGGAAGTAGTTCTGACCACAGAGTACTGATGACGAGCCCGACTACGTTCCCGACGCTGGATACCATCGAAATTTTCGCGAAGGTAGGCGCCCACCGGTTCTTGGTCTCCGTCTCCATGATCAGTAGGTTCAGGGGACTGGCCGACGCGACGGACACGAAAGAGAATGCTGAGTACCTTGCTATCGTCCCTCCGGTGGACGTATCGAAGTAGAAGGAGATGAGGACCAGGCCCATGAGCGCGTAGCTCAGGGTGATCATCCATCGACGGGTGTGAATCCTGTCAATGGCGAAGCCCCAGAACAGGGCGGCTGGGATGCTGACGCCATTGAAGATCGCGGCGGCGAGACCCCCGTATATCGTCCCCAGGTTTATTCCGTTGATGTCGATCAGGTAAAGCTGGACAAGCGTGCCCAATGGGCCTGAAGCCAGCGCGATTGGAAACGTCGAGTAGATCCAACTGACCCGCCTTGTACTCGTCTCTTTCCCCATGTTACCAGACCGTCCTCAGAGAGGGTTCATCTGTATTACAGGAACACGGGCAAGAAAAGCTGAACTAATTCGGACTTTGAGCATCGCTGTTGGCACTTCTCGGCAAAAGACTGGCTGTCGCTTTCCCCGACACAGTATTGGAGGAGAGGTCGTCCCTCAGGGACAAGACTGTCAAGCTTGGAATTATTGCGAGGGCCTGCGCCATCTACGGAGTTGACGTCGTCGAGGTATTTCGGGACTCGAAGGGGCATGAAGAACTCATGCTCATCAAGAAGGTTCTTGAGTTCTTGGAGACGCCACAATACTTGAGGAGGAGGCTGTTCCCTCTTGATGAGGCCTTGAAGTACGCTGGCGTCCTGCCGCCCCTCAGAATACCATCCCACAAGCCGATGGTGCCTGTGCAAGGGCTCAAGTTGGGTGAGACAAGGGAGGGGGTGACAAACGCAGACGGGACGGTGGACATAGGTCTTGCAGAGAGAGCGCGCCTTTCAGGAAGCGCGAAGCCCAATGTGCGGCTGACAGTCCAAGTGAAATCAAAGGATCCCTTGACAGTCATCCCAATCAACCGTGAAAATGTGCGGGATTATTGGGGCTACTTAGTGGAATCCAAGTCGGTCGAAGAAGTGTTCTCGGACAGTCGCTTCGGGATTAAGCTTGCCACTTCGAGACTTGGAGACCCGCTTTCTGAAAAGCTGTCGGAGGTCCGCGCATCGTTAGCTAGGACTACGGGTGTCAAACTTGTTTTCGGATCCCCTTCGAGGGGGCTCTTTGACATCGTCGGGCCCGACCTTGTCAGGAAATCTGATTTCGTCCTGAACCTTTTCGCGGACCAGCACGTTGAGACTGTGAGGACCGAAGAGGCGATTTTCGCGGGCCTAGGTCTTGTGAACACTCTCATGTCCGAGAAAGCTTAAGTGTAAACCGCAAAACGGGCCTTCGGAAAGGTTTAACGTGAATTGGGTCACCGAAAGTTTTCAGCTCCCCGCAGAGGCAGTCTTGCATACAGGCCCAGGGGACGAGCTAAGAGTCTCATTCCAAGGATAAGGACCTGGCCCAAGGTAGAGGCTGACAAGCCGACTCTTCTGGGGTTCCCTGGTTACAAGGCAGGGACTATGCACGTCATCACCGTCGACGACAGGGCGAAAACGCCAAACTTCGGCAAGCCGTTGTTCAACATGTCAAGTGTTCTCTCGATGCCTGACTCTGAGATAGTGGGACTGAGGCTGTACAGACACGAGAACGGGCAAGACCAAGCAATCGCAGACGTGAAGGCCGCAGGCCAGGCTACCGTCGACAAGTTGCCGCTGGATAAGACAAGCAAAGTGGCTGCACTGATTTCGTCTGTTGCTAGGGACGTGGGGCTCACCCAGAAGAAGCCGGTGGTCCTCGAAGTGGGGGTCTCTGGCGGGGACCTGAAGTCGCAGGCGGAGTTCGTCCTGGGTCTTATTGGAAAGAAGGTCAAGTTCACGGAAGTCTTCAAGCCTGGCATGTACGTGGACGTCCTGGGCATAACGAAAGGCAAGGGGTTCGAAGGCCCAGTCACGAGGTTCGGGGTAAAACGGAAGCAGCACAAGTCGAGGAAGAGCGTTAGGGCGGTCGGGGTAATCGGCCCGTGGCATCCCGCCGCGGTGATGTACACAGTTGCGAGGGCCGGGCAGATGGGGTTCCACCAGCGGACGGAGACGGGCAAGAGGATTCTGATGATTGGGAACGCGAGTGCGAACCCGATCACGCCGGCCGGTGGCTTCGAGCACTTTGGCAACGTGGTAGGGGACTACGCAGTGGTCGGGGGCTCGGTCCCGGGCCCAGCTAGAAGGTTTGTGATGGTGAGGCTCAGGGTGAGAGGGGATTGGAAGACCCAGGCTCCGCCCCAGGTGGTCGAAGTGAGCACGGTGGCCAGGAGGAGGTAGAGTTGAAGGCAGAGGTCGTTGGAGTCAACGGGAAGACTTCGGGAGAGGTCGACGTGCCTGAGGTGTTTGCCACGGAATTGAGACCCGATCTGGTAAAGCGAGTATTCTGGCTGGTGGGCTCCCACGGTTTGCAGCCACAAGGCAGGGACCCGATGGCTGGGGAGAGGACTTCTGCCGAGACCCACAGCCCCCCGACCGGGACAGGTAAATCGAGAATCCCCAGAGTGAAGGGGGAGAGATATCCGAGAGGTGGGCTAGCCGGAGGGGTGGCGAGCGTTGTGAAAGGGAGGCTCCCCCACCCGCCGAAGTCGGAGAAGGTAATTTATCTGGGAGTGAACAGGAAGGAGAGGCGCATGGCGACGGACTCGGCCATCGCCTACACTGCCAACCTGGACGCGGTCAAGGCACGAGGGCACAGGGTCAAGAAGGTGGCGCTTCCCCTCGTCGTTGCCGACGAAATAGAGACGGTCGAGAAAACGGCTGAGCTCGTCTCCTTTCTCGAGAAGATAGACCTCAAGGCCGAGCTGCAGCGTGTGGGCGAGGGCGCGAAGAGGAACACAGGCAAACGCAGGCTGAGGGGACGGGTTTACAGGACGGGGACGGGTCCGCTGATAGTTGTCACGAACGACAGGGGGGTAGGGAGGGCCGCGGGAGGAATCCCCGGGGTCGAGGTCACGAGGGTGGAGAGCCTCAGCGTGCTGGACCTTGCACCCGGAGGTGTCCCAGGAAGGTTGACGCTCTGGACTGAATCCGCGTTGAGCTCGCTTGATGGAAGAACAAAGGGAGCAGCATCATAGCTTGAGGCTCGAGGATGCTCAGAAGATATTGAAGCGCCCGTAC
The DNA here is from genome assembly GCA_036522255.1 of Nitrososphaerales archaeon. Taxonomy (GTDB): domain Archaea; phylum Thermoproteota; class Nitrososphaeria; order Nitrososphaerales; family Gagatemarchaeaceae; genus UBA183. The sequence continues at coordinate 6,287 of DATDGE010000279.1, forward strand.
GTGACTGAGAGGACGTTCGACCAGATCGAAAGGGATAACAAGATCTGCTTCCTCGTCGAGGACAGAGTCTCCAAGACTCAGATAGCGAACGCGGTGCAGGCACTTTACGAAGTCGAGGTGATGGCCGTCAACACATCCAGGACCATCTATGGGAAGAAGGCTTTCGTGAGGTTCTTGGAGGCAGGGAAGGCGGCTGAGCTGGCGACGAAACTGGGACTGGTGTAAGAAGTGGGAAAGAGGATACTTCAGCGCAGACGCGGGAAGGCAGGGATACAGTTCAGGAGCCCGAACAAGGGGAAGATCGCCCCGGTCAGGTACCCAATCCTCGGAGGCGAATCAGAAGGGACGGCCAGGGTGACGGCGATCCTCGATGAAAGAGGAAGGAGCGCCCCACTGGCTCAGGTAAGATTCGAGAACGACAGGTACACGTACCTTCCAGCCGTGGCAGGGATGTCCGTCGGGCAGGAGTTCTCCATAGGACCGACGGGGCAACCGAGGGACGGGAATGTACTTCCACTCGCAAGAATCCCAGAGGGGACTAGAATCTGCAACATCGAGTTGAGGCCTGGTGACGGTGGGAAGTTCGTCCGGGCTTCGGGGACGTCGGCTGTTCTCTTCTCGAAGGCCAATGGCAGGGCGATCCTGAAGCTTCCTTCCGGGAAGAACATACTTGTCAGTGACAGGTGCAGGGCAACCATCGGCGAGATCGCAGGAGGAGGGAGGAGAGAGAAGCCTTTCCTCAGGGCGGGCGCAAGGCACCACGCGATGCGGGCGTCAGGGCGGGTCTACCCAAGGATGAGAGGCATCGCGATGGCGGTTGTGTATCACCCGTTCGGGGGCGGAAGGCATCAGCATCCAGGGAAATCGACCAGCACCTCCAGGAACGCTCCTCCGGGAAGGAAGGTAGGGTTAATAGCGCCGAGGAAGACTGGAAGAAAGAGATTGTCGAGGTCTAGCGCGGAGGTCTCGAAGTAGTTGCCGAAGGAGTTCAGATACAGGGGCAAGTCCATGGACGAGCTGAATTCGATGTCTACAGAAGCGCTGCTTGAACTCATGTCGTCCAGGGCGAGACGGTCTTTGAACAGAGGGGTCTCAGACGAGAAGAGAAAACTTCTGGAAGATGCAAGAAAGATCAAAGAGGGAAAGTCAGAGGGGCAGATCAAGACTCATGCAAGGGACATGATCGTGCT
>DATDGE010000280.1:0-2137 GCA_036522255.1 Nitrososphaerales archaeon
GACGTGGTCGGGCAGATCACCAAAGACATCTCGGCAGGCAGGGGATTCATCGCCCTGGCTACGGTCGTCTTCTCAGGCTGGAACCCCTTGGTCGGGCTCCTTGGGGCTCTTGTTTTCGGATACTCAGAGGGGACGGCCACTTGGCTCGCCGGAGTCCCAGAAGTCAGGAGCGCAATTCCTCACGCCGACTACCTCCTGGGCGCCATCCCCTACATCGCGACCTTGGTGGTGGTGGCAGTAGCGATAGGACGAAGCAGGCCGCCGAAGGCAGTCGGGATACCCTACAAGAGAGAGTAGGGTCTATGAGGCCCAGGAACGAAGCGGAACCTGGCTCGACCCCGTGGTTTGAGCTCGAAGGGATGGGAGTCAATCTATGATCAGAATCCTGCACGACACTGACACCGCCGGTGACGACGCAACCGCCTTGATGATGGCCCTGAAGGCCTCCAACGCCAGACTAGAGGCAGTGACGGTAAACTGCGGGAACGTAGCATTTGACCAACAGGTCGAGAATGCCCTCTACACAATCCAAGTTGCGGGGAAGTCGGGAAAGGTCCCGGTCTACCCGGGCGCGAGACACCCATTGATCCGAGAATGGGAAACAGCTGAGAACGTCCATGGCAAAGACGGCATGGGAGACTCGGGGTTTCCTAAGGCGTATCAAAGGCCAGAGCAGAAGTTCGCGGTTGACGCCATGGTCGACCTTGTGAACTCGGACCCGGGCGAGATTGTGTTGGTCGCGACAGGCCCTTTGACCAACATCGCGCTCGCCTTTCGGAAGGACCCGTCAATCGCGAAGAAGGTGAAGCGCCTCTACTTCATGGGAGGGACGAACCAGTATCTCGGGAACGTCACACCAGCGGCCGAATTCAACATCTGGGTCGACCCCGACGCAGCCAAGATCGTTTTCCATTCTGGGATGCCGATTACCATGGTCGGATGGGAAATCTGCATGAGGCACGGCCTCGTGGACAGGCCAGAGCTTGACGAATTAGCCAGGATGTCGACTCCGGAGGCGAAGTTCTTCATGGCTGTCAACCGCCGGGCCGTGGTTTTCACGAAAGAGATGGAGGGGAAGGATGCAGCCCCCTGCCCTGACAGCATCACGATGGCCATCGTGCTCAACCCGGCCGTTGCAACGGACGTCAGGTCGAAGTTCGTCGACGTCGACAATGAGAGCGAGCTTTCGAGGGGGGCCACCTACGTCGACCATCTTGGCGTCCTGAAAAGGAGGCCAAACCTGGACGTGGTCTACACCGCTTCGGAGCGTCAGTTCAAGGAAATGCTCTTTCGAATGCTGCGAGGCCAGCCCGTCTGAACAGACCGACCTCACTTTCCCATAATTTTTCGGAGCCACCCTTTTAAGCAGGCGTCGGGGGCAAGTCGTTGAGTCATTTTGACAAAGAAGAGAAAGAGCCGTGGTCGCTCCAAGGGAGGAAAGGGGAGCGCCAGCATTACCTATTGTAGCAATTGCGGTGCTTCAGTCCCAAGAGACAAGGCGAAGAAGGTCACAACCAGGATGAGTCTCGTCGAGCCCACCCTCGCAAGGGAGCTCAGGGCTGCCGGAGCCTACATAGCCGCGCCCACTCAAGTGAGATACTACTGCATAAGTTGTAGTGTGCATTACGGGATCGTGAAGGTAAGAGCGAAATCGGAAAGACGCAACAGCTGGTAGTCTAGGTCAGCTGTGTTTTCGCCTGAGCATCTTCGCCGCCTCAGTCTGGGCGCCTAGTTTCATGTAGGCTATCTGCCTTGTCACGACCGGCCATGGCCTCCCCGAGGCGAAGCCACAGTCGGGGTTCAAAGTAATCTTCTCCGAGCCGAAAACCTTCGAAGCCTCCTCGACCCTACCGACGATCTCTTCTGGACTTTCAACCCTGGGATTCTTGACGTCTATCACGCCAAGGCCGATCTCCCCGTGCCACGGGTGTTCTTTGAACACGTCGTAGGTCCCCGCCCGTTTCGTTGCGTATTCCAGGACGAGCCGGTCCACCCGAAGGTCAAGGATCTCCTGTATCATGTTCTCATAGCCTCCATGCGACAAGTGCTCCTCGTCGGCTGGCCAGTTCCCCCTGCAAATGTGCACCCCTACCTTGATGCCTGAGACTCCCTTGACCACCATGTTGATCAATTCTGC
>DATDGE010000281.1:0-1885 GCA_036522255.1 Nitrososphaerales archaeon
GCATTCGGGGCGGGGGCTTGCGGTCAGGCTGACTGATTCGGGACTGAAAGCCGTGGAAACGTTCCTGACCGAGGCAAGTACCAGCCTTGATCGAGGCAAAAACGAGCTTGAATTCAGAGGAATACTGTTCACGGGGCTAAACGAGGGCGGATACTATGTTTCGCTCAAAGGTTATTCAAAATCCTTCTCGCGCGCGATTGGGTTCGAGCCGTATCCGGGGACCCTTAACCTCCGACTCACCGACGAGGCTATGGTCGAACAACGACGGCGGATGGGACTCCTAAATGGAATCGACATCCCAGGCTTCACCGACGAAAAGAGGTCATACGGACCTGTGAAGGTCTTCCGAGCGAAGATAGCGGGGAGGTATCCGGGAGCGGTCCTCGCCATCGAAAGGACGCACTACGACAACACAGTCCTTGAAGTCATCGCGCCCCAAAACCTGAGGAAGGCCCTCAAGCTGAAGGACGGCGACGAATGCTCGGTTACAGCTTTCATATCGTAGGGACGGGCACTTCCAGGGAGAATGCCACGTCGTCCCCATCCTTCAGACCGAACTTCTGCCGCAGGAATGCCGGGGAGATCAGCTCAGCCACACTTTCGTTGTAATATGTCACATCGATGAAGAGCAGGGTCACCCTCTGTCCGGCCATTTCCCCGTCGAAGCAATTCAGGGCGCTGAATGACTCTCCATCCTTTACGAAGGACTGCACTTTGACACTCTCAAGCGACCTCAGGCGTTTCAGGCTCGCGATCAATGCGTCATCTTGAAGCTTGACGTTGAGTGTCCCCGGATAGGGACGGTACCCAAGTGATTCTTCGAACCGCTTCTGATACTCAGGGTGCCCCACATAGTACCTGCCCTTCCCCATCCCGCTGAACACCTTCCCCCTTACTTCGAGCTTCATCGGTCCAGCCGCCGATTTCCCCCATAAAAAAGGGCGATTGACTTATTTACAAACGAAACACAATCTTTCCTGTCTTGCCGAAACAGGAAATCCTGATCCTTGTCGACGACGACGACAACGAGATTGGGACGGACACCAGAGAGAACTGTCACTCCGGGAACGGGAAGCGCCACAGGGCATACACCGCGTTAGTCTTCCATGGCGGAAAGCTCCTCCTACAGCAAAGGAGCAAGAAAAAGCTCCTCTGGCCGGGAGCCTGGGATGTATCATTCACCAGCCACGTTTACCCCGGGGAGAGCTACCAGCAGGCTGCGGAGCGCAGGGCCTTCGAGGAGCTAGAAGCCAAAGTCGGCCCGCTCGCGGACATGCATTCGTTCGTCTACTTCGCTCCCCAGGGCGCCAACGCCGAGAATGAATTCTGCAGGGTCCTCGTTGGAGAATTCAACGGCAAGATCACTCCGAACAAGGATGAGATAACCGCAGTCAGATGGGCCACCATCGGAGAGGTGGAAGCGGACCTACGCTCCCACCCTGATTTGTACACTCCTTGGTTCAAGCTGTCATTCGACGGTTTCCTGAAGAACCCTGCGTCTGAGCAGTACGCCTAGGTTATCTCGCGGAACTCGCCCAAGAGCTCCGCCAGCCGCTTGAGTGTTGCTCCCAGAGCTTCGTCCTCGCCGACCATGGTAGAAAATGAGGCCGCTGTGGCGTGTCCGCCTCCATGTCCCCCGAGCCTCTTCGACATCTCCTCGCTCACCTGTGTTCCGAGCTTGATGCCCGTCTTGTCGAGGAACCTCTGGGTGGACCTTAGGCTGACCCTTGTCTCCCCCTCGGAATCCCCGCAGACCACGGCGACGTCTGCCCCCAGATACATGAGGGACCTTGCGACATGGGCCTGGAATGAGCCAACGATGCTCGACGCTGCGACCCAGTCCCCGGCTCTGTAGATCTTGAGCCTCTGAGCCCCTTTCAGCTTC
>DATDGE010000282.1:0-3236 GCA_036522255.1 Nitrososphaerales archaeon
CCAACACTGAGACGTCAAAATGAACGCCCGGCTTGGGCTCGATGACGAAGCCTCCTTTGTACTTCTTCCCTTTGATTATGGCCTGAGACGACGCGCCTCCCTTCTCTGAAAGCTCGTCCTGTCGGGGAATCAGCGCCCCGACCTTTCTGTGTTCATAGAACAGCATGCTCCTGATCCAGTTTGACACCCCGAGCCGCGAGACATCGTTCATGGGCATCTTTCCGATCCTCGAAATCACAAGAAGGAGCTTCATCACGACCGACCCCATCATCGAAGTCAGCTCGTAGGTAAGCTGCGAGTCGTTCAGGCAGTATCTTCCCAGCTCGGAGAGGGGGAGGGCGCCGATTTCTCCTTCGAACTCGATCTTGGACTTGTTCAACAAGGCCTCGCATATTCCGTTCAGCGTGTGCTCGGTGTACTTGTTGCCGAACGCGTATACCTGGATAGATTTGTTGCGGAAGAACTGGTACAGGTCTATGTGTATGCCGTGTTTGAGGGACGCAGCAATCCTTTCGAGCTGTATCGGATTCTCCTGTTCCCTGATACCCAGCGCTTCAGCCCTATGCTGAAGGTATCTCAGGTCGAAGTCGTCCCCGTTGAACGTAACTATGACAGGATATTCCATGATCTTGAACAGCACAGCCCTCAGCAGTTCTTCCTCGCGGTCGAAAATCTTGTAATCGAACTGGCTCGCCTCCAGTCCGTTTTCGGTTCTGCTTCCCCTAAGGAGAAAGACAAGTTTCTCGCCTTCGTTGAAGAAAGAGACAGCTATGACGGCCTGTTTGGGTTCTTCCGGGTCAGGGAGCCTGCCCGATTCGTTGTCCACCTCTATGTCAAGGGCCACTCTTCGGAAGTCACAGAGGGGTTCCCCCAAAAGTTCCGCCCACTCTCTGAGGTACGGGACAAACTCCGGTGGGTTTCTCTTCATTATCTCCTCCAGCGAGTTGACTACTCTCGCGGGGACCTCGTGTTTTGCAGGAATCACGTTCCCCTGTGAGACCCTGTAGTACGTGCCCATCCTGAGGCCCCGGTCGTAGGCGTAGTTCTCGTAGTACTTGATGTCGGCCTCCCACGCCTTGATCATGTCTCGGATGCTGTCATTGCCGGCCCCGATGGCGAGGGGGTCGGTGGTCACGATCTTTCTTAGCTTGGCCTTTGAGTCGCTCAAGAGGTCCAGCTTCTCTTCCTCCGTTATCTCGATCACGTCCTTTCGAGCCTTCACCTTCCCAAGCTCTTCCATCGACAACTTTGTGAAGCAATACGGCCTGTGCCCCGTGTTGTCTCGCCAGAGCCAGAACCTCCCCGTTTTGATGTCGTAGAACTTGAGGATCGCCAGCCTAAGGTCCCCGTCGTAGGACGCAGAGGCAAGTAGCGCCTCGTCCATTTCGTTTACAGGTTTCGTAAGCTCGGTGAGCCTCGCGGCGAGCGCACTGGTTTGGAAAGAAGTCTGAGCAGTCAAGGCGGACGGTGGCGACGGCAGGCCCTTCGACAAATAAGGGTACCTAGGCCCGCGGGAAAATCTGATGCGGACGATTTATAACGACAGTTCCGGTCGCCTGCTGAGATGCCGAAAGTGCTAGACCGGATCCGGGATTTCTCAGCCTACGCATTTGTGGCGATCGGATTGGTGTGGCTCGCGATAGCGTTCTTGGCCGGCTCTGCGCTCCTACTATGGCCAGTGGTTGCATGCATAGTCGGAGGTGTCTTGCTTAGACTACGTTCAGGTGGCAGGCTTACCTTCGCCTGGGCAAGCTCTGCAGCAGTTCTGGGGCTGGTTCTGTCAGGCTACCAGGTGTATCAGTGGATGCCCTTTCTCGGGGGAGCCTTCAACAACCTTGCGGCAGAGTCTCTGGGGGGCTTCGTGGTCCTTGCGGCGGTCCACTTTGTGCTGCTCTATGCGGCTGCAACAAGGCCGAAGGCAGCTAAATGATGTTCGTGTGCGAGAACTTGCGTAGGAAATAGACGGAATATCCGCTTATGACAAAGAGAGCCGCGAAGGCCCTGGTTGCGAACACCAGGCTCCAGGGCGTCGGGTAAAGACTCGTCAGCGCATCGGGGTTGCAGGCTAGGTGGTTTGCAATCGCGTTGGCACAATTGACGGTATAGCTCGCCCCCCAGAGCATGAAGTTGAACATCACCTCATAGGCAGAAGAGAATGCGACCACGAACCCGAAGACTTGCATGAGCATCAAGAGCCACGACGGCCACTTCGAAATCCTGGTCTCCCAGAGCCTGAGACCGCTGTAGAACAGGGCGACACAGGCCACGCTGAAATAGGTCACTGGCTGGGCAAAATATGGCGGGAAAGGCCAGTAGACGTCGACCCAGACCTGGCCGACTGGCTGCTTGGTGCCATACAGGGACTCTACCAGCCCGTAAATTGTGACGATGATAATCGATATGAGGGAGACATAGGCGACGAACGCGTACATTCGCCTGGTTGCGTCGGTCATCGGAACAATGGTCCGGACTACGGCCGTCCCTTCTTTAAGCATTGAAGAGAAACACTGCCTCGAACGAGCGGGCCGGAGCGCTTAAGCCAGAAATAGGGTTGTTGGGTTCGTCCGGAAAGTGAGAGGTCCCTGTACGACCTTCTGATCCTTGTGATAGTCCTGGTTGTCAGCATCCCGGTCTTCGCCTATTCTGCGTATTCTCTGGTCCTCCTCATCGGAAGCCTGTCGTACAGGCCCCTGACCCTGGCAGTCGTACAGAGGGTCGACCTGCCTAGATTGACTGTGCTGATGGCGACATACGATGAAGAGAACGTCGTAGGCGAGACTCTTGACTCGATCGGACGGCTCGACTACCCGTCAGAGAAGTTGCAGGTGATCATCGCTGACGATTCCGATGACGGGACGGTCCGAATCATAGACGAAAGGGCGTCGTCTCTGGAATCAAAGGGAGTCGAAGTAATCGTCTCCAGACGAGGCGACAGGACGGGGTTCAAGGCTGGCGCCCTTAACCTCGCATCTGGGCGCATCGGCGGTGACGTGGTCCTTCTTTTGGATGCTGACTCCCGAGTCACTGATTCCGCGCTGAACAGGGCCCTCGGGGCGCTGATCGGAGGAGGCTTGTCCTTCGTCTCCTTCAGGGTCGGCCACTACAACAGAGAGCTGAACCTTGTGACCAGGGCCTTCGCTCTCTTTCAAGACACCATTGACGGCCTCCAGAAGATGGGGGCCACCAGTCTTGCTCTGCCCTACTCGTTACAGGGTGGTTTCGCGCTGGCAAAGACA
>DATDGE010000283.1:0-2100 GCA_036522255.1 Nitrososphaerales archaeon
GAGCCTCCCGAACTTGCTCTTTGAAGTGAGATGGGCGACGCAGTCTGGCGGGGTGAAAATGATCTCCCTGGACACCATGTTCCTGTGCTCAAGATAGTGCAGAGTCCTGTCCTCTCTTACGGTCAGAACGTAGCCGTCCCCATCGAAGGCGTTGTCGTCGGACGGGTTAATGCACCTGTACTTCGCGACCATCTCCCGAAGAATGGGTGCACCGATGACCGTCAGGTCAGCACCACCGGCTCCATGGTCATTCCCCGCCCTGCTTCTAGGGGTCCCTTCTTCCACCTCACAATTCTCTTTATCCCGACGTACATGATGAGCAGGAAACTCGCGAGACCGAAAAGTAGCAGCATGTCGATGTCCACGAGATACTGACCCAGGAACTCGTTGGAATTGCTGTTCCACGGGATTCCATAGGCGGCCTGGCCGAAGAAAGCGAAGACGCTTCCAAGGTAGTCCACCCCCCAGTGGGCGAGGACGGCGACGTGCAAGCCATATTTGACGTAAACATACCCGAGGACCAGACCTCCGTAGGCGGCTTCAGGGAACTTCCCGATGTCCCATGTGCTTCCGCAGAGGACATGGCAGGCGCCGAAAGTCACCGCACTGAATCCAGTCGCGGCCCAGATCAGAATCGAGGCCCCGCTCCCGACCGCCAGGCCTTCGATGGCGGCTGAGGGCCTCCAGAGGGCCTTCAAAGCAGTCCGATAGGGCCGGCCAAGGCAGAGAATCATCGCCACCAACCCGACCAGGACCACCCTGAACCCCAGCTCCTCGACCAGCGGGGACGACGTGAAGCCCGCGAGCAATGCAAGAGGGTCCCCGGTAATCGTCCCAATCTGGGCCCCGGTCGAAGAAATGAAAACGTCCATCACGCTGGCAGTGAACGTCAGAAATGCTATCGTGATAACTGTAACAAGGAACGGGCTTGAAAAAAGCGGCTGCTCTCCTTCCTTGAGAGACCTTGACATCGCCCTGACCGGGTTGCTGCCCTGACGGACGGACAGCACGAACATTCCCAGGTAGATGACGCTCAAGCCGGCGAACACACCCCCCACAGAAACCTGGAAAGGGAGGTATGTGATCACGGGGCCGATCCAGAGGTACGGGCGGCTGAGAGAATTGTAGTTGAACAGCTTCGACAGGTTCCCGGAGAAGACGGCGTACCATCCCAGGGGGAATGAAAGGACAACGAGGGCCACGGTGAAAAGAAGCATGACGAGAAACACCACCATGAGGGCGACGCTGAGCAGACCACGCCTTTGTTGCTCCTCGGGGAGCAATGTCACTTTTGCTCCGCTGAAGATTCGTGTTGTTTCTCGACGAAGACAGACCCAGAATATCCGCATTTGGTGCAATAGTAGTCCTGGGGAATGAGCCAGCCGCCGAGTTTGCTCCTGCCCTCAACCGGGCTAAGGCATCTCGGACAGAGCTTGGTCGCCAGGACGAAAGGGCTCCTCCTGGCAAGTTTTGGTTCCCTTTCGTCGGGATTGTCCCCGGGCTGCACGACTGCCACGACCTTCGGAGTGCCCTTAAAACCGTTCTAGACAACGGACGTCTTGAGTTTGCCGACGGAGGATTGTTACGTGTGCGGGAATAAGATGGTGGAGATTCAGATTTGCAAATATCGATGCAAAGAGTGCGGAGCTCTCCTGGATTGTGAAGACGTCTCAGGTCTGCCGAAATGATATGAACGGCTATCTCAATCGAGCGCTTGCCTTTTCTTCGTCGTTGAAGACCTGAAGAGCCTCATCCACGCTCTTCCCACCGTGAACGACGGCCTGAACCGCCTTGATCATACCCACTGGGTTTGTCGATTGGAATATGTTCCTCCCCATATCAACCCCGACCGCCCCCTCCGAGATCGCGTCGTGCGCTAGCTGAAGGGCGTCGCGCTCCGGCAGCTTCTTCCCGCCAGCGATGACAATGGGGACCGGACATCCCTCAGCGACTTTCCGGAAATCTTCACAATAGTAGGTCTTGACGACCGTGGCGCCGAGCTCTGCGGCGACCCTGCAGGCCAGCCCAAGGTATCTGGCGTCTCTGGTCATCTCGTGGCCCACTGCAGTCACTGCCATGACGGGCATTCCATACCTTTCC
>DATDGE010000284.1:0-3362 GCA_036522255.1 Nitrososphaerales archaeon
GTCCCAGTCGCAACGAGAACACCTGACGAGGCTCAAGGTGGGGGAAGCGATCGTAGGTCTGACCAGGATCCAGAAGCCGATTCTTCTTCAGGTGAAACCAGACTTTCCAGTCCCGGTGGAAAGCAAGGACCTGAGCTTGCGGGCCGAATCGTAATTGAATGTCCAGTCGATTCTCTTCTCATGGGCTGGCTCCGCCCTAATCGCAATGGTGATCAAACGGGCAGCTTCGGAGCCAGAAGTGTGAGATGTGTCAAATTCCACCGTTCGACTTTCTCCAAAAGTTTCAAACGCCTCCGAGGAAACCAAGCCAATGAGTTCCGCCTCGACATTCGCGGTGACCTTGTCGCGTGCGTAGCCTCTCCCCTCGAGTCGGTTCTTGAGGACAAAGGGATCAGACCGCAGGACGACGACCTTGACCATCGAATCAGGCCCGAAGACCTGAGGAAGAAGATGCCCGTACACCAGAGCCGGTCCGTGAAGGGACTTCGCAAGGACCTTCTTCAATTTTCGAACGTCGACTACCCCGTCGGCCTCGGAATCGAGGAGACCACTGTGCTGAGCCAGGTCGTTTATGCTGACGGATCGGAGGCCCAGGGTTTTGGCCGCCAGGGGAGAGATGGACTTCTTGCCTGTCCCGGGCGTTCCGGTGATTCCGACCAGCTCGCCCAATTTCGATCTCAGCGTCCGACGCTCAGGCCTTCTGTGTGGGCGTCGCGAGCTTGAGCTTGGATTTCCAGTGGTCCCTGAACTTCGAAAGTTTCGGCGCAATGACCGCCCTGCAGTACGGCTGCGAGGAGTTCCTCTTGTAGTAGTCCCGATGATAGTCCTCTGCCGGAAAGAAGGCCTTCAGGGGGACAACTTCGGTCACAATCGGGTCACGAAAGACCCTATCGTCTGTTAGTTCCTTTATCATGGCAAGGGCCTCCTTCTTCTGCTGGTCGTCATGGTAGAAAATTACTGACCTGTATTGCTTCCCCTGGTCAGCGCCCTGCCTGTTGAGTGACGTAGGGTCATGGATGGAGAACAGGACTTCGAGCAGTACTCTGTACGATATGACGGCAGGGTCGAAGGTCACCTGGGCCACTTCGGCATGGCCTGTCGTATCGGTGCAGACGTTCTCATAGGTGGGGTTAGCGGCGGTGCCTCCGGAGTATCCAGGCTTGACTTTACTTACTCCTTCGAGCTCGGAGAAGACGGCTTCGGAGCACCAGAAACAACCGCTCCCGAACGTTGCTAATTCTGCGTTTGACATGAAGTTGTGCGGATTTTGCTTCAATTAAAGCTTGCAGGTCGCGCAGCCTGCAATCCTCAGGTTCCCGCCGTTGAGGTCGATTACCCCCGCCTTCATCCCTTCCCAGGTTGGAACCTGCCATGGCAGCCGCGCCGTCACTTTTCCGTTCCCGTCGTCGGAAAGGCTGGCGGGCGCCATCTCCCCCATGAGCTGCAGGTGAAGGTCGCGCGAATGAACCTCCTGCTTGTAAAATGGCGACCTGATGAAATGGAAAGAGGGAGCGTCAGTCAGCACGAACGAACCATCGTCGAGCCAGTGGCTCCGCTCCAGGTCCCTGGGCTCAACGCCGCGAAGAGAGAGCCCGACCCGCATGCCCCTTCCTGCGGACTCGACGTCCACGTCGTTTACCTGGATTCCTTTCACGTCTGCCCTCAATTCTGGTTGACCAGGGACAGGACGAAGCTGGTCATGAATCGACACACTCCCCGACAAAACGAAACCCAGGGCAACAGTACCGACTCCCTTGACCGTGAACACCCTGTCAATGTAGACCAGGGTTCCCTTTGTCGGAAAATCTCCTCTTGGCGAGGATTGGGACAAGTCGATGGAAGAAGATTGCAGCTGACGTTCTTCTACTGCATAGTTCGCCACAGATGTGCCCCTGAGCGAAGCTCTCGCCTGGTCCGGTGCCGGGGCTCCGCCGACCAGTTCAAGCGTCCCAGGAATCCCGAAGGAGCTCAGGAGTACGGCCAGCTCTCCGTCCTGGGGACTAAGCTTGGCCGATCTAGGGAAGAAGTAGAGGGCATGGTCCACCATGGATGCTATGCTGGCGTAGCCCTGGATTCTTTCGGGATAGTCGGAAGTGTCGAGCAATGAGTATCTCCTTCCCGCCTCGCTCCGTGTGTACACCGTTATCCCCTCGGCTTCGCTCTTCTTGGCCACGGATGATTCAAAAGCGGCCTTCGCCTCTTTGTCTGTGCCGAAGACGCCTACCGTAATGCCGTCCAAAGCCCGCGACCTATTTCCTTCGCTTTAGATGCTCGTCGAACCAGCGAACGTAATGTTTGAGCCTGGAGGCCCTGTGCTTCGGCTTTCCCACCCTGGATAGGTCGTGGTTTTCCCCGGGAAAAAGGATCAGCTCCGCCTCTTTGCCGAGCACCTTGAGCGCCGTATAGAATTCCAGACCCTCCACCATCCAGCACCTGTAGTCTTCCATGGAATGGACAAGCATCAGAGGGGTTTCGACGTTGGGCGCATATCTGAGGGGAGAATCATTGAGAAGTTTCTCTTCGGCATTCCAAGGGTCTCCTCCCACCTGGTCGCGGGTGAAGTAGGGCCCTATGTCCGATGTCCCCCAGAAACTGATCCAGCTGGCGATGCACCTGTCAGTGACCGCCGCCTTGAATCTGTTCGTGTGACCGATTGCCCAGTTGGTCATGAAGCCTCCGTACGATCCCCCTGCAATCGCCAGCCTGCCACCGTCAATCTGCGGGAACTTCTTCAGGACCATGTCGAGCCCTTCGAGGAGGTCATCGAAGTCTCGTGTTCCATATCGCCCTCTGATGTCGGCGAACTTCTCCGAGTACCCGTCGCTCCCTCGCGGGTTGAAGTAAATCACAGCATAGCCAGCACCGCTGAAGGCCTGGAATTCGTGCATGTAGGCATGGCCGAAGGCGGTCTTGGGTCCTCCGTGGACGTAGAGGACCCCGGGGACCTTGGCCTTTCCCTCTGGTAGCAACACCCAACCCTCGACTGTCTCACCATCGCTCGCCCTGAAGCTAACGTGATGTGGCTCCTGGATTCTGAGCTCGTCGTAGACGTGTTCATTCAAGGAGGAAAGAGCCCTTTCTTTGCTCGCGGAGAAGTACAATTCCTCCAGGTGGGAGGCGTCCATGGCGACAAAAGCCACCTTCTCGCCAAACACGTCATAGCCTTCGATGCTCCTATCACCACCTAGGACGAGTTCTGGAATGCCTCCTGGTTTTGCCCGATAGAGCCGGACCGAACCCCCGTCTGCCTGCAGGTAGTAGATCCCGTCCTTGGTCCAGATCAGGTTGCCGGGACCGTGCGCCCTTGCCCGGGCGTCGGAGTTAAACGCGTTGGCTTTGTTCTTGTCGACGCGTTCGACTCT
>DATDGE010000285.1:0-1807 GCA_036522255.1 Nitrososphaerales archaeon
GATCCTCGATGACAGGCCGGAAGTAAGGACCGTGGTTGTCCCAGTCGGCGGCGGAGGGCTGATCAACGGCATCGCACAGGCGGTCAAAGCGAATCGGCCGGAGGTGAAGTTCTTCGGAGTCCAGGCAGAGAGCGCGGCGCCTCTGCCGAAGTCTCTCCTCTCAGGGGTCGCGGAAGACGTAGGGGAATCCAAGACAATCGCAGATGGAATTAGGGCCACGAGAGTCTATGACTACATGCTCCCTCTGTTCAAGGAGAACCTGTCCGGAGCCTTCACCGTGACCGATGACGAGTTGAAGCTGACCATGGGAAGGCTCGCGAAAGAATCTCATGTCGTGGTCGAGCCAGCCGGGGCCGCGGCCCTCGCAGGCGCCATGAGGCATTTCAAAGACCTGGAAGGACCGATAGTCTGCGTGGTGAGCGGCGGGAACGTCGACCCTAGGTTGATGCGCGAGATATTAGACAATCAGTTACCTAGGGGAACATCCTGAAGTGAAAGTCCTCTTCGTCGGCGCCAAGGAAGTAGATTCGCTGCTGCCTATGGGCGAATGCATCGATGTGATGGAGAAGACGCTTAGACAAATGACGCGGGGCGAGGCGACGTTTCCGCCTCGTTCAGCGATTCCTCTCCCAAAGGGGAACGGACTCCTGGGCCTGATGCCCGGGAGCATCGGCGCGGAGGAGTTGATGGGTTTGAAAGCGGTAAGCGTTTTCCCTTCCAACGAAGGGACGTCCTACGAGTCTCATCAGGGCGCGGTTCTAGTATTTGAGACCCAGCATGGATCCCTGCGCGGCGTCGTGGATGCAGGATCAATCACCAGGATACGCACGGCGGCCGTAAGCGGAGTCGCAACGAAGGTCCTTGCAAGGAAAGACGTTCGAGAGCTGGCAATCCTTGGCTCAGGAACCCAGGCGATCAGCCACCTGGAGGCCATGCTCGCTGTCCGACCTTCTCTGCAAAGGGTCCGAGTCCACTCCCGTAATCCCGCGAACGCCAGGGCCTTTGCGGCAAGAGAGTCCTCCGACCGGGACCTCGAAGTGCAAGCCGTGAGTGAAATAAAGGACGCAGTGAAGAATGCAGAAGTGATATGCACAACGACGGCCTCGAAGACGCCAATTCTCTTGGGGTCGTGGCTGGACCCTGGAACCCACATCAATGCCGTGGGCGCCTCCCGCCAGCCTTCGAGAGAGCTCGATACGGAGGCCGTAGTTCGAAGCCGGTTCTACGTCGACAGCAGGCAGTCTGCCGCCCTCGAATCCTCCGACTTTCTGGTGCCGAAGTCGGAAGGTGCAATCCAGGACGGTCATCTGATTGGTGAGATCGGAGAGGTACTGGAGGGCAAGGTGAAGGGCCGTCTGAAGCCTGACGACATCACGGTATTCAAGTCGCTCGGGCTGGCAATCGAGGATTTGGCCGCGGCCCAAAGCGTTTTGGCGAAGGCGACATCAACCGGTTCGGGAACTTGGATAGATTTCGGTTCGGAGAGGCGTCTTCCGAACTAACAAGAAACGCTAGTCAAAATTGACGCGCTTCTGGGGGCCTTCCCGTCTAAGACTCAAATACGTAGGGTCTGGGGTGCGGCACGCAATCTTCTTTGTCTCATCAGTACCTTGGCAGGCTAGACAAGGTTGTCAGCCAGCACGAAGAATGGAGGCTGAAGGAGTGCCTGAACCTGATTCCGGCCGAAAACAGGGGGAGCCCGCAAATGAGGGCGATGCTCGCCTCTGACTTTGGGAACAGGTACACCGCTCCCGACAGGTTCTACAGGGGTACCAGATTCTCGGACGAGCTCATGTCTTTGACGGAG
>DATDGE010000286.1:0-4221 GCA_036522255.1 Nitrososphaerales archaeon
GGGCAGATGGCCGACTCGAGCGCAATCCCTCATCTTCTAAGGAGGGCCGGGTTCGGAGCAGACCCCAACGAGCTGGCAATGTACCAAAGGATGGGGTTCGAGACCGCCGTCAACCACCTGGTCAACTATCAAACTCTGGACAATTCCGTGGTCCCTGCCAGACCAAACATCGTGCTGTCCTACGCGAATTCAGACTACGCCGACCTCGAAACTGTACAGTGGTGGTGGCTGAACAGGATGGTCAACACGTCGAGGCCCCTTGAAGAGAAAATGACGCTTTTCTGGCACAACCACTTCGCGACGGCGTTCAGCAAAGTAGAAACCCCTTACTTGATGTATCTCCCGAACAAGTTCCTCCGGGCCACTGCCCTGGGGAACTTCAAGGACCTCCTGTTGGGAATTACGTCTGACCCGGCCATGCTCATCTGGCTGGATGGGAACTACAATTCGAAGGGGAATCCCAACGAGAACTACGCAAGAGAGGTTATGGAAGTCTTCTCCACCGGGAGGGGGCCCTACACCGAAGTCGATGTCAAGGCCGGGGCCAGGGCGTTCACCGGCTATACAGTCAACGAGGACGGGACGTCGAGTTTCGTCCAGAGCAGACACGACTTTGGGAGCAAGACGTACCTTGGGCAGACAGGGAACTTCGGGCCGGAAGACATAGTGAACATCCTGGTCCCACACCCTGCGACGGCGTCCAACCTGGCCGCCGAGCTCTTTTCATTCTTAGCCTACCCCTACCCCGACAGGGCGACTGTGGACAAGTTCGCCCAGGTCTACCTCGACAGCAAGTACAGCATCAGGGCCGTCGTAGAAGCCATCCTGAAGTCAGACGAGTTCAGGTCGACCAGCTCCTACCTCGCCAGGGTGAAAAGCCCGGTCGAGTATGTCGCAACAGCTCTTCGATCGACGCGTGCAACGGCGGATCAGGGCTCCACCCTGGACAGCTTGTCGTACATGGGCCAGACGCTCTTGGACCCTCCAACCGTCTTCGGCTGGCCGTCAGGGTTGGCGTGGATAGATTCGGCCTCGATCTTCGAGAGGTACAACTTTCCCCTTACGATGAAAACAACCCAGGAGGACGGCGCGAGCAGACTCGATTCTGGTGTCGTATTCCCTTCAGGTCAGCCTTCCGCCGGCGGTGTGAAGGCGCTGGCCAACACCCTGTTCCCTGACGGCTTCCCTCAGGAATACCTCAGCGTCGTGCAGAACTCTGTCTCCAACTACAGCGACCCTACCGCAGGTACAAAGGACGCCCTGAGATTGACCATGGCGTCCCCGTTCTACCTTCTGAACTAGGTGGTGTGAGTTGAACATAGATAGGCGGACGTTCCTGAAACAGCTGGCAGTCGCAGCAGGGGCTGTCCCTTCCCTGACCCCGTTCAGCTATGGTCCTGCCGTCATGGAAGCAACCCCAGGGAGCCAAAGCGTCCTGTCAAATGCGAAGAACCGCACATTGCTTGTCGTCCAACTCGGCGGAGGGAACGACGGCATCAACACGGTCGTGCCCTACGGCCAGCAGGCCTACTACCAGGCCAGACCGACTCTCGCGCTCCAGCCCAACGAACTCTTACAGATCGACGGGAATGTGGGCCTTCATCCGTCGTTGGGGGGGCTGATGAACCTCTTCAAGAGCCACAATGCGGCAATCCTCCAGGGGGTGGGCTATGCAAATCCCAACCGCTCACATTTCGAGTCTACGGTGATCTGGGAAACGGGCTCGACGGACAACTCTCTGGCGGGAGGCTGGCTCGGGAGGTATCTGGACACGGCAAAGAGGAGTGACCCAAAGGTCACGGCGGTGAACATGGGAGGCTTCGTACCATTGACACTCACCGGATGGACCTCGAGGGGCCTTTCCATGGACAGCCTCGACAGGTTCAGAGTCTTCCCTACCCCCACCTCGGAAACCGACAAACTTGATGAAGACACGATCAAGCTGATGAACGAAGTGGCTTGCACGGCGTGTCAGGAGTACAGCTCCCTGATAGGTGCCATGATGCAGGCCGGGCTAGACGCCACTGCGGCGTCTGACACGATCGCCCAGGCCGCTTCGAACTACAAAACAAACGCAAAGTACCCCCAGGACGACTTCGGCAACAGGATGAAGCTCGCCGCGGAAATAGCAGGCTCGAACCTGAACCCAAAGATCCTCTACGTCGAACTCGGCGGGTTCGACACCCACACCAACCAGAAGGGGCAGCAGGCCAACCTCCTGAAGACTCTTTCCGACGGCATAGCCGCGTTCTACCAGGACATGTCAGACCAGGGTAGGGCCAACGACACTCTGATAATGACCTTCTCTGAGTTCGGGAGGAGGGTGCAGGAGAACGGGAACCGAGGGACAGATCATGGGACCGCAGAGCCACTCTTCGCCGTAGGAGGCAAGGTCAGTTCGAATCTTTACGGTTCCACCCCGAGCCTCACAGACCTTGATCAAGGGGACATAAAATACGGGATCGACTTCCGCGAGTTCTACGCGTCGGTCCTGGATGACTGGCTCGGCGTAGATTCGTCGATGATCCTGGGGCAGAAGTACAACAAACTGAGCGTGTTTGGCTAGCTATGAGTCCATCGCGCTTTGTTCTAACGGCTTTAAATAACAAAAATGGAGCGTATTTTGCCAGATTGACCGCTCCTGGGGAATCCGTGAGTTCACCTCGCTTCATCAGAGGTGTGAGCAGTCGGGTGGAGACCATGGAGAAGCTGATCCCCCCCTTCAACGAAATATCGTTTTGGCTCATCGTCAACGTTGTCTTCTTCATCTACATCGGGCTCTTCCAGCTCGTCAACGGGAACGGACCCATTTCGTACGTTGCCGGAGGGAGCTACCTCTCCGCCGGAGCCGTCGTCCTCGGAATTGTCTACCTCTTGCTTTGGATGTTGCGAAGGACCAGAAGGAAGATTGCAGACCGTTGGATCATGATGCTGTCCGGTCTTGCAGTCCTGGGAGACCTGATCTTCGTCGCAGGACCGTCGTTTGGCTCCTTCTCAGGAGACAGCGCCATCTTGGATGTCCTCGGGTTACTCCTGTTCCGGGCGACCTACCAGGATTACCGAAGTCCAGCCTGAAGCGGCCCTTCCTCAATCGCTTCTTTCTTACGTCTCAGGACAGTTGCAATTGGGCAGACTCCAGCGCAGGTAGCGGGAATCG
Source organism: Nitrososphaerales archaeon (assembly GCA_036522255.1). Classification (GTDB taxonomy): domain Archaea; phylum Thermoproteota; class Nitrososphaeria; order Nitrososphaerales; family Gagatemarchaeaceae; genus UBA183. The sequence goes on from DATDGE010000286.1 coordinate 3,158, forward strand.
AGGTTGAGAGAAACAGTAGGCGGCGTCCGTCCTTATCCTCTCGGTGTCGGTCTATGCCACGGTTCCGCTGCCGGGGCACTTCTTTACCTTGTATCCAATCCAGTGCTCTGAATAGCGGCCGTCTTCTAACTCTGCTATGGTACCGCATCTTGGGCAAAGGAGTTTGGTTACTGGCTTTACATTGTGGGTTGGGAAGAGCCGTATGTGGGCCCTGTATTCTTCGTCAGTCCTGAGGGTCAGCGTGCAGTTCAGGCACCAATTAGTCGGTATCGCTGCCGGGACCCTGTATTCGGGCCTCCTCGGAAGGCGCTCTGACCAGGCCAAGAGCGTATCCGCGATTCCATGCTTTGATAAAGATTGATTGAGGATGCTAGTTTCAAATCTAGAACAAGTCCCGAGTTGTTCAACATCTCCGAAGCGCCAGGCGCTGGTTTCGGGTGCCGGAAGCTCTAGCTAGGACCGCAGCAGGTCACTCTTCCCGGAGGAGTCTTTCTCTGACCATCGTCTCCAGCTTCTCCTTCGGGTAAAGCGTGGGGAAGTACTTGGAGAGCGTATCGATGTACGTGGCTGTCTCTTCGTCGGTCATGAATTGGAACATGTACTTCCCCGCGTAGGGGTCCGGGGCCCCTTCCCTTCTCAGGAATTCTATGTGGATCAGCTGGTCCCCCTGCGCTATCGTAATAGGCGTCCTCTCATTGCTCAGGTTGACTAATTCGAGGGCCAGCCTGCCGACGAATCCGCTGTGAACCTTCACCGAGTTCAGAAATGAGAGCCCGAGCCTCCCGAACTTGCTCTTTGAAGTGAGATGGGCGACGCAGTCGGGCGGGGTGAAAATGATCTCCCTGGACACCATGTTCCTGTGCTCAAGGTAGTGCAGAGTCCTGTCCTCCCTTACAGTCAGGACGTAGCCGTCCCCATCGAAGGCGTTGTCGTCGGACGGGTTGATGCACTTGTACTTCGCGACCATCTCCCGGAGAATGGGCGCGCCGATGACCGTCAGGTCAGCACCACCGGCTCCGTCGCCATTCCCCGTTTCCTGGCCCTGATTGCGCATTTGTCCTGCC
>DATDGE010000287.1:0-1855 GCA_036522255.1 Nitrososphaerales archaeon
AGACCGCCTGCAAGAAGTGAAGGTCCGCATAGTCCCGCGAAGAGCACGAATTGCCCAAGTCATTCGCTGTTGTGTTGAGCATGGCCGTCCCGCGGGAAGTGCCGACAAGGTTGGCGGCTGACCATGATAATTCATAGCTCCTCGAGCAATTGAATGACGACGAGGTTGAATTCAATGCCGTATACTGGTTGAGCAACAGGGGCGGGGAGAGCGTGGCCCGATACCCGCCAAGGGCGGTCTCGATGGCCGAAGCAAAGCCGGACGCTTGACTATTTCCCGAACCATATCTCGATAATGCCAGGGCGACCAGGTAGTTGTCCGAGAACAACCAAAACGTGTGGCTCCCTGGGTATTCAGGGATCAAACCTATCGTAAAGTTGTAGTTGTGGGCGAAGTAACCGATCGCCCTGTCAAGCCTGACTTGTGAAGGCGTCAGTGGCGGATGATAGAGATATGGAAGGAACGAGAGCAAAAGAAGAGCCGCGAGCACGAAAATGAGGAATTGATACCTCCGCTTCCTGTAGAATGGCCTTGGGGGACCCAGTTCCATGGTGGTGGACTTTTGTTTCTTTCATGTGACTTAGGTCTTACCATCTAAGAATATTGTCATGCCATTTGTGGCACCTCGACACCATGCCTCCACGCCCAAGCAAGTGTGCAGCAGCAAAGGGATTCGTCCGGGTTAGCCGCGGCTTAGTGCTTCGCAGCATCCCGATATTTCGAACTGAGTACGAAGAAAAAGAAGAAAGCAACCAGGCCCATTATGTAGAACGCACTGGCGATAATGAAGGGCAACTCCAGGAGCCCAAGTCCAAGGATAAGCCCGCCGAATGGCGAGCTGACACTGTTGGGAAGTCTGAAGACCGTGTTGGAGACGGCGCTTACAAGTCCCCTTTGCTCAGGAGGGAACAGGCTCATCGAGAAAGAGTCCATCAAGGGACCGGACATGTTCATGAGTCCGGTTCGGGTGATGTAGAAGAGCGCGGCGATGTTAACATCGGGAATGAATGCCATGCTGAGCATGAAGACCATCGATGAGCCGGTCGTCAGCATTATTGCGTTGGTCTGGCCGAACCTTTTCGCCAACCTTGGACTCGCGAATGCGGCCAGCCCAATGAAGATGCTTGAAACTGCCAGCAAAGGCCCTGAGTACGAATCCCCCACGGAGAACCTCAGGAGGAACCAGGTTCCGACAAGCGGGATGATGAATCCGGCTCCGAAACCTATCGCTCCAGCTACGACGCCCAGCCTGGCGAGGAACCCCAGGTTCTTGAAGCCTCTGAACTTCCTCTCGGGATTGACCGTTTCTTTGTGTCTCCAAAGGAGGACCACAATCCCCGCCGGAGACAAGAAGCTCAACAGGCCCAACAGCTCGAGGGTCGAGCGGTGGATGCCGTAGTTGGTGAGCCCGATTGGACCAGCGATGAAGGGAAAGAATCCGGGGAGGAGAAGGCCCACGCCTGATGCAACGCTCTCCATGACATACGACAGTGAGAAGATCTTGTTCCTGCTCTCACCGGAAGTGAAGTCGGCGAGAAGAGCGTTCCACACCGAGACCGTTGCTCCTTCGGCAAAGCCAAGCACTGCGGACGCCGCAACAAGAAGGCCGAAATCCGTGGTGAACCCGAACGCCAGGAGTCCCACGGAGCCTGCAAAGGAACCTGAAATCAGGATGAGTCGCCTGCCATAGATGTCCGAGACAATCCCAAGCGGGATGGCAGAAATTACAGCTAGTGCGGCTTGCACGAAAATAAGAAGGCCCACCTGAAAGGGAGTGAAACCGATGGTCGGGAGCCAGGCGCTTATCACTACCGCAAGGAACCCTACGTCGAGGAAGGAAGGGGCAAGTACCAGG
>DATDGE010000288.1:0-2240 GCA_036522255.1 Nitrososphaerales archaeon
CCCTGCCTGAGTTACGTTACCATGGGTACTGCCGACAATGATGTTGGGAGCGTTCAGAGTGGCTAGATTCTTGGTCCAGACTATCTTCCCATTGGAAGCATCCAGCGCAATAAGCAACTGGAAGTTCGTAATGGTATAGACGATGCCTCCGACAATGATGGGTGTTACTATATCGCCCTGGGGAGACAGGAACCCTCCTAATCCACCAGAGATGCTGCTCGGAGCAGCGGGGATTGGGAAGGCCCAGCTTAGCCCAACCTGTCCGACGTTGCTTGCAGAGATCTGTGTTTGAGCACTATAGTCGAAGTTGTATGGGTAAGCGCCCATGGGACCCGTCCAGTCTGTGGCCGAGGACCCGGGTGGTGCTGCTGCTTTGACAATGAGGGAAGGTGAAATTCCAGAGACTAGAAGTAGTGTAAGAGAGGATAAGGTGAGAACCAAATTGGTTCGATTCAAATCTTCAAGCGACCTGATGGGATATTGTTTATTTAAGCCTTCGAGGTAAGGAATCTACCGAGTCATGCCGCGACTCAGACCGCAAGCGTTTATGACCGCCACCACACGTTTAATTCCTCAGAGAAGTTCTACTCGCCCAATGCTTCCCGAGCTGAAAGAAATCAAGGAAAGGAGAGTACGGCTCAGGATCAGCCAGAGAGAGCTTGCAAAAACATTGGGAGTGAGCCAGTCAATCATAGCAAAGATAGAACGGAACAAGGTCAGCCCGTCCTATTCACTGGTCAAGAGAGTTTTCACCTACCTTGACTCCGTGCACGCGACTTCAGGAGGGAAGGCTGCAGATATTGCATCTCGGCCCGTCGCCTATGTCGAGTTCGACGACGCGGTCCAAAAGGCCGTTCACACCCTTCAATCGACAGGATACAAGCAACTCCCAGTGAAGGACGAGGATGTCTGGGCCGGGTGTCTGTACGAGAGAACCATCTCAAGGCATCTCGTTGAAACGAACGATCCTCGGTCGGTGCTCAGAAGGCAGGTAGGTCAAATCATGGACGAGGCGCTTCCCTCGGTGGCGGAGGAAACGCCGATAACCGCGATTATCCCCCTGTTGCAACAGTATCAAGCCGTACTGGTCACGAGGAAGGGGAGGGTTACTGGAATAATAACAAACGCGGACCTGCTGAAAATGATCAGCTAGGAAGACAGGACGTCCCTGAGGATGTTCGGAAGCACGTAGTTCAGCCCTTGCCCGTTGGCCAGGCAAACGCTAGCCGGCGCAGCGCATCTCCCAGTGTAGGGGTCAGGGACCAGGGCTCCAGTGCAACCACAATCCAACGGGTCGGACTTCCAAGTCTCGTTCGGGTCGCAGACGCCATTGCTCTGCGTCTGCTTCAGAAGGGTGCAGGCGGGGTCGCTCATTCCGTTCAAACAATAGGCGTTAGGTGCGTTCGGGAGTCTCGGCGCGATAGTATAGCCTTGCGGGAGAATGTCACAGAGTACTTCGCTATTCGCGGAGGGTTTTGGGCAGTCGTAGGGGGGAATCGCAGAAGGTCCCTGGATTCCTCCTGAAGTCTGTGTTCCAACGTTTCCCGTACTCGGGGTCGTATTGAACCAGACGAAGGCACCGACTCCCAGTACCGCCACCAGTCCAACAAGGAGCGCGGTACGAACACCGCCAGGAATCATTTGATTACTGGGCAGGCTCCCGATATTTAAGGCCCGCGCATGCTCAAGCCAGGTCTTGCCTTGTGAAAATCACGACCGTGAGGGCTAAGAAGAATATCAGCCAGATTGCGAAGGCGACTGAAAGGACCACCCATGCCTGCGTGTGGAAAAGGTGCGCCATGAGAAAGCCTACAGAACCCTGTTGAGAAAGGTCGATTCCTGTAAGGCCCGGGACCAGCAGGATTGCAATCTGGATAGGATTCAGAAGCACGAATACGAGCGCCACCCAAGGGCCTGAAATCAGGGTAGAAACTATCGAGAGATACTCGACATTGGAGAGGGCGGTGAAGAGAAACCAGATGAAGATGGCTATGCCCAAGGCAGTAGCCTTTCTCTTGCTCAAAGTCGAGACCGTCATTGCTATGCCCAGCATGGTGGCATTCAGAGCAAGACCGATCCCCAGTGTTATCGCCACTTCGCCGTATCCCGTTATGTCCGCGTTGTAGGCGATGACCGCCGCGAGCCCGTAGCCGAGTACGACGACCGAGGAAGTTGCGACAGCCATTCCAAGAAGCCTCCCGAGTATGAACTCGAACCTCGAGATGGGATTCGACATCATG
>DATDGE010000289.1:0-2154 GCA_036522255.1 Nitrososphaerales archaeon
TGGCCCTACCTCGAGATTGATCCAACCTGAAGCTCGTGCCCTTCCAAAGGCCGCTGAGAATTCCTCCGCCGACCCAAACTGCGCCTTTAGTTCGTCAACTGTCATCGGCCGGGGCGACTCGACGACCTTGCGGACCAGGAATAGTTCTGGCGGTGTCCGGACGACCTCGAGCTTGCTCTGTTTGCTCTCTTGGATTGAAACCATTCCCTTCGAGGAGAGCCATTGCAGGGCACGCCGGACCTGGTCTTCGTTCAGAGAGGTCTTGGAGACCAAGGAGTCAAAGGGGAGGGCGCCCATGGGCAGCAGGGACGAAATAATCTTCCGCTCGATGGGATGGAGGGAATTGGACAATTCGTTCTACTACTTCCCAGCGGAATTGAGGTAGTTCCTGCTCTTGATCATGAGTTCCTTGGCGTCGCCCACCAGTAAATCTCGCTTCTTCTGATGACTCTCAAGGAAGGTCTTGACTAGCCCGATTACCTCCTGCTTGCATTCGCCGCAAAGGCGTATCCCCTTTGTGCACTCGTGGTAGACCCTCTCGACGTGCTCGTCGTCCTTGGCGAAGTGAAATCTGTATAGGTCGTACACCGGGCAGATATCCGCCCGGGCTCCGAGGCGTCGCTGTTCCTCGACTGTATCCCTCCCCCCTGTGAAGGCGTTCGAGATTTTCTGGGTCGCGTCCCTTGGGGCGTCGTCCAAAGTCAGAAGTGAATCCGCCGACCTCTTTGACATCTTGTCGGAACCCCCTAGGCCAAGCATCAGCCGATGGTAAACGGCCGATGGGGGGATGAAGCCGTATTCATCATGATACCTAGCGGCCAAGTCCCTGGCGAGCCGGATGTGAGGGTCCTGGTCGGCCCCGACCGGGACAAGGACGGGCTTTGGGCCTCCAAGCTCTTCGAGCTGAGGCATCAGGATGTCCCCGGCCTGGAACAGAGCAGCCAGGTAGAGTCCGATTTGTCTTTCCCCATAGATGGCCCGGAGCATGTTGTTCGTAACCCCCCTCGAGAACACGGTACCTAGCTGCATCACCTTCAGCTCCTCACTTTGAAGGTACACAACTGCCCTGTCCGGGTCCAGGCCAAGCGCCAAGATGTCGGCCACGTTCCTCGTCGCTATCTTTGATGTCTGTTCGAAGGAGAGTCCGTTGTCAGCGTAAGCTTCGACGTCCGCGACGGCGTAGAAGACCGTCCCCTTCTTCGAGAGAGATTGGAAATACACCATGTCGTCTGCAGTCATTTTTGTCCCAAGGTGGAAGTCGCCCGTTGGCTTGATACCGCTCATGACGGCGTAGGGTTTGTTCTGGTCCACAGCATCGAGGATCCTCCCCAGGTCGCGTTGTCCGAAGTCGATGCCACGGCTGAGGTGTGGGCTAGGCTTCTTGAACCTCGGGAGGAGTGGGGCTACGGGCTCAATCCCGAATTCAGACTGAAGACGGGAATAATCTTTGACCGCGCCCGTCCCCCAGGGGTCGAGTCTCTCCTTGTCCACACTACTTTCGCCTGCTAGGGTTCCGATATAACCCCTCGCCACTTCTGACCGGTTTCAACTGTAGCTGTGCCGCTTCAGCAACTTTCCTTCGATGTCTATCTCCCCGTTCCTAATCCTCGTCGAGGAGATCGGTTTCGAATCGTCTGCGAGCACATAGTCGACCGTTACAACCTCCAGCGGGAGGAAACCCTTCGCGCGACGAAGGTCATTCGCCAGGGGCACCCTTGCCGCTGTCTCTTTGCTAACGACTAGGGCCTCCACTCCCGGGGACGCAATCCCAGGGCCGTAGTAGTCGTCCAGCTTTGCTATTTTGTACCGCCTCCCTGGAAAACTCGCATTGATCAAGTCCACGAGCCCCTGGACCCGCTCTGCGTAGCTTTGGTCCGGGGTCTTTCCTTCTCTACGGGCGAATTCGTCCGACGTCACCCCGATCACAACGGTGTCGCCAACCTCGAAGCTTTTTGCGAGGAGAGCGATGTGCCCTCTGTGGATATGGTCGAAGGTCCCTCCCGTGGCCACCATCTTGTATTTCATTGCATTCCTCCGGCTTCGCAAATCAATTGAAATACCACAGGCCGCCGCGGAGGGCTCAGAACGCAATATAGGATTTTGGAGATTAGGTTAACTTGATTCCAAAGCAATACAAAACCTCAGGCAGGATAA
>DATDGE010000290.1:0-7309 GCA_036522255.1 Nitrososphaerales archaeon
GCTTGCGGACAGCCCCATAGCCGGTCATCAAAACACGGGGCAGGCAGACGCGGGCTCAGATATCTTCAACGGCAACCTCTACGTCGTCGGCGGTTATGGCCTCGGCGCCAATGATAGATTGGATTCGGTTTCGGTCTATTCGTCAGGGAACGGAACCTGGAGCGTCGGACCTAGGTATCCGGTCAAAGCGTGGGGTCTGGCCTGCGCTGCTTTAGGAAAGGCACTCTATTGCTTTGGCGGACTCGGTGCTGGTCCTCGAGTCTTCAAGCTCGGAGGGGATGTGAAGTCATGGACCCGACTGAAAGATATGCCAGGTGGATACAACAATTCCCAGGGACAGGTTGCTATTCCTGATCCCGTCGGGAATCAGATTCTGATCATGGGCTCCTCCAATAATTTGGCCGTCTCCAACAACACCTGGGCGTACCAAGTTGACAGCGACAGCTATGTCCGGAAGCAGGACATGCCGCAGGGGAACGCTTGGTTCACAGCAGGTCTGTTCCACGAAACCATCTACACCTTCGGTGGAAGCTATCGCTTCCAACCCATCGGAAACATGGTTTTCGCCTACGATATCAACAAAGATTCGTGGAGACAGTTGAGCATGAAGCTCCCGGGGCCGGCCAGGTACGGGATGATCAGGAATCCTGGCGTAATTAACGGACTTGTTCCAATCGTAGATGGTTATGCCAGCGGGCAGACATTCTACAACCTGACGTACTTCTACGACTTCGCGAAAGATTCGTTCTTCAGAGGTAGTGACACTTTACTCCCCCGTGACGGAATCGCAGGAGGAATCATAGGTCACGACCTGCTTGTCACGGGCGGGCGAAACGTCCGAGGCTCGATGTTGATCCCCCTTATGGGACTGAAGTTCACCGAGAAGTTGGACCTTGACCCATACCTGTCGTTGGCATAGAGGCAGGGCGCCCTCCGGAAAGTCGGGTCCAAAGCACATGGGTAATCACGAGGATACCTGCCGGAAGAGAAAGCTGCCCGAGAAGCAAAAGGATCGGCCCGTATTGCGTTACATTCGGAAATAGCAGGAGCGCCCCGACTCCGTCCCAGTAAGCGTGCAATAGGATCACGACGGCCAGATTCCTTCCAGTGTACCAGTAGCACGCGCTTAGGGAAATGGCCCCCGCGAGGATTTGGGAGAATCCCAGCAAAGAAATTGCACCGAAGCCTTCTATTTCGAGAGCAGGGAGATGGAAGAGTGAAAAAAGTAGAGCTGAGACAATTACAACGCCGACTCCGACTCCAAGAATCTGTCCAAGTTCGTTCATCAGATACGCTCTGAAGAACAACTCCTCGGCCAAGACGATGCACATCAGATTGAGAAGACCGTGCAGGAATCCCTGCAAGTCAGGGTAGCATGCGAACCCTCCTCCTCCGCCGATGCAAAGGTTGAACGGGGACAGACCCAGCCCGAAATATGCGGTCAAAGTCACAAGAAGCACTGCGGCTATGACAAGCTCAAATGCCGCGACTCTGCCCTTGGACTGGATGCGACGCAGGTATCCACTTCGCCATAGCCAGAACAACGAAACCAGAATGAGAGATATGCCGACGAAAAGCGTCTGATTCGGAATGATGACCGGCTCAAGCGGCCCTAGGAACGACGGTGCCAAATTCGTCAAGTAGACCAATACGAAAGCGATTGCGAGGGCTAACGCAAGCCGAGCGGTCCGACGGGCGCGGGTCAAGCCGTTGGCGCTTGTTTGAATTCCTTGGGGTACAGGTGGCAGTCGCACCAGTGCTGTGGAGCTACCTCAAGAAGTGGTGGATCAATCGTCCTGCAGACATCCATCACGTGGGAGCATCGAGGATTGAAGCTGCAGCCTGGCGGGAGGTCGAGGGCCCCTGCGATTTCGCCCATGCTCTGAATCTTCTCAGGTTTCACAGCTTCTTCCGCGTCGGTGACGACGGGGATTGACGAAAGGAGCATTCGTGTGTAGGGGTGCAATGGATTCCGAAAGAATTCCTCTGTGGCGGCCACTTCCCTGACCTTTCCGAGGTACATTATCGTCACCCTGTCGGATACGTTCCTCATCAGACTGAGGTTGTGCGTGATGAACAGGTAGGTGAGTCCGAGTTTGTCCTTGAGCCTCATGAGGACGTTGATAATCTTCGCCTGGATGGAAACGTCCAGGGCGGAAGTTGGTTCGTCGAGGACGACGAGCGATGGATTGGTGGCCAGCGCCCTGGCGATGGCAACAAGCTGCTTCTCGCCCCCGCCGAGCTCCTCAGGAAACCTGTCCGCATATTCGACCGGGAGTTCCACGAGCTCGAGAAGCTCAAACACCTTCTCCCTTACCGACTCGCCGCCGCTATTGACTTTGAGTGGGACTTCGAGCGCCTGCTTGACCGACCGTTTCGGGTTGAGAGATGACGCAGGGTTCTGGAAGACCATCTGAATCTCCCTCTTCATCTGGACCGGTCTATCTTTTGCCCTGCTTGGAAGAGGCTGGCCGTTGAAGATGATTTGTCCGGAGGTGGGGGGGTAAACCCCCATTATCATGTTGCCCAGAGTCGTCTTCCCCGAACCAGATTCGCCTACCACTCCGAGCACCTCGCCCTTCTGAATTTCAAAATCAACATCGTCCACCGCCTTTATGACTCCGCCCTTCGCCGGGAAATACTTCTTCAGACCCTCCCCCCTCATTATCGGCGCGCTCATTTGGAACGACGCCCTTCATCGTACAGAAAACAGGCCGCATTCTGGTAAGTTCCAGCCTTGTACATTCGCGGGACCTGGTCACACACCTCCATCCTGTACGGACACCTGGTGACGAACCTGCAACCTGGTGGAGGAGTAAGATAGCTGGGCACCTGGCCAAGTATACCCTCTGGCACTCCACCGCCGGTGAGTTTCGGCACCGCCTTGATGAGCATCTGCGTATAGGGATGCTGCGGGTTGTTGAATACCTCTTTGGTCGGCCCCTCCTCGACTATCATCCCCGCGTACATCACATAGATCCTGTCAACGAAGTTCTTGACGGTCCCGAGCGCGTGGGTGATGAGTATCACAGAGATCCCCTTCTCTTCTACGATTTTCTTCAGGAGCCTCATGATCTGGTCCTCGATGGTGACGTCGAGCGAGGTCCCGGGTTCATCTGCGATCAACAACTCGTTCGCCGAGACCAGGGCCATCGCAATGCTGACTCGCTGTTTCATTCCTCCGCTCAGCTGGAACGGGTAGCTGTCGAGAATCCTCTCCGGCTCCGGAAGCGCGGCTTCCTTCAGATACTTCAGGGCCCTTTCGTGTGTCTCATCTTTCGACAAGCGGCCGTCTGCCGAGAATTTGATTATGTCGTAGAGCTGCTGCCTGATGGTGAAGACGGGGTTGAGCGCGGCGGATGGGTCCTGAAAGATCATGGACATCTTCTTCCGTCTCAAATCTCTGAGCCTCCCCTTCGGCATCGTGAGGACATCCTCGCCTGCATACCTCACCTCCCCTCCCGCTATCTTCGCGTTGCTTGCGAGCAGCCTCATCACAGACTTGACTGTGGTCGTCTTCCCGCAGGCAGATTCTCCTATGATCCCGACCTTTTCCCCCTTTTCGAGAGATATGTTGACCCCATTGAGCACCTTGAGAGTTCCCTCGTAGACGCGGTAGTGGACCCTCAGGTCCTTGACTTCGAGGAGAGGCACCTAGACACTCACGAGATTCCAGACGAGAACATGTCGTTGATCCCGTCCCCAAGGAGATTGAATCCCAAAATCACGACGACTATGGCGAAGGCAGGGAAGATGCTTATCCACCATTGCGCCGGCAGATACGCCGCTCCCTCGGCTATCATCGTGCCGAGGTCGGGTGTAGGAGCTTGCGCTCCCAGCCCGACGTAGCTGAGCGAGGCCCCTATCAGGATGACCCAGCCGCAGTCCAATGTTACTTTCGTCAGGATCGAGCCCAGTGAGTTCGGGAGTATTTCTTTGAACATTATGTGCCATCTGCTGGCGCCCACCAGCTCAGCAGCGCGGACGTAGTCTTCATTCCTAATCGATGACGAGGAACTGTAGACCAAACGGGTGTACCAGGGCCACCAGGCCAATGAAACTGCCAGCATCGCGTTGATTGCGCTAGGCTGGAGCACAGAAGCCACTGACAGCGCGAGCAAAAGAGGAGGAACCGCCACGAAGACGTCGGCGAGCCTCATTATCACCACGCTTATTCGTCTCCCGTTGTAGTATCCTGCGATAAGACCCAAGATCACTCCTGGTGCAACGGTGAGTGAGAGGACAACGACCATCAGCATCAGAGAGTATTGGAACCCGAACATGATTCGACTGAGTATGTCGCGCCCGATTTCGTCCGTGCCGAATACATGAGTCCCAGAAGGGGCTTGGCCCGCAGCCGCGAAGTTTACGAAGAGGCCTGCGTTGCTAGGGTAGGGGGATAACCATGGCGCGAAGAACGCGATAAAGATGACCGCGATGATTGCGGCCAGTCCGACAATAGACAGCTTGTTTCGTCTGAACTTGTACCAGTACCTCCCGTACTTTTCTGAGAGACTCCTCCCCGACTTCGCGCTATTCACCGCTTCTCCCTCGCAGCCTAATCCGTGGGTCAAGGTACCCAACTACCAAGTCGACGAGGATGTTGGCGACGGCGAACATGATTCCGGCCACAAGGACCACGGCCACGATCGCGTTCAGGTCCTTGCTCAGCATCGCATTGAGACCGTATCTCGAGAACCCTGGCCAGTTGAATATCAGCTCTATGAGGAATGCGTTCCCTATCTGTGCCGAAATATCGAGTGCGTAGATTGTGATGGTAGGAATGAGCGACGGCTTCATCAGATATTTCAGGGAGATGGTACTCTCCGGAAGGCCGTGCGAGATTTCCGACAGGGTGTAGTCGCTGTGGAGGTTCTCTACCACTGCCGAGCGCATTATCCTTGCTTCCTGCGCAATAGGCCCGAGTGCAAGGGCGAAGGCTGGCAGGATCAGGTGCCAGACCGCGTCTCCGAAGGCACCGAAGTTCCCGGTGAGCAATGAGTCGATGGTGTAAAGGCCCGTGATGGTGGGTGGGGCAGCAGTGGTTTGGCTCAGCCTCCCTATGATGGGGAAAAGGTGCGTCCCGTACCCCAGGGAGATTTGAAGCAGCACAGCGACGACAAAGGATGGGATAGCTATCCCAATGTACGACAAGATTCGCACGCCGTTGTCGACCGCAGAGTTGGCGTATCTTCCCGCCACGAGGCCGAGCGGCACAGCGATCAGCAGGTCGATTATGGCCGCAACCGCGATCAGCTCTACCGTGGAGGGCAGGAACTCCTGAACGTCGAGCAGAACATTTCGCTGGGTGAAGAGGGAAATGCCCCAGTCTCCAGTGAATATCCCCTGGACCCAGTAGAAGTATTGAACAAATATCTGGTCGTTCAAGTGCATCTGGGCGCGTAGCGCGTCAACAACGGCTTGTGGAGCGCGGGGCCCCAGAGCAAGCCTCGCCGGGTCGCCCGGGAGGACTCTGGCTATTACGAAGATCAGGATCGAAAGGCCTACCAGAGAAATTGCAGAGTAACCAATCCTCTTCAGAATGAAGGACCACGACCCTCCGCGAATGTTCGTCCTAGGTCGCCATCCACCCGTCAGCGCGGGATAATCTTGGCTTCACCACATGGAAGAACAAAAAAGGGGACGCACTAGGTCTTTAGCCCAGTGCGGTAAGCTGCGATGGGAAGAACTGGAAGTCCCTGAAGTAGAAGTCGTACCCCAGCAAAGGAATTGGGTGACCGTTGGCTGCATACCAGTTGACGACGCTTGGGAAGTAGGCCCTTGCCTCGTAGACGTCGAAGGCGTAGATCGTCGGATATTGGTTATAGATTTGCATCTGGACGCCAGCGTATGCCTGGAAGCGAGCAGTCTGGTCCAGAGTGGACAGGGCGTTGGAGACAAGGTGGTCTAGGGTCGCGTTCTGAAGCCATTCGTTCTGCTCCCACGTCCCGACCGACGCCGAAGTGTACCTTGACTGAAGGACCGAGCCCGCCTCGAAGTAGCTCGCGCCGTCCTCAATCGATACGATGTTGGGGGCACTGTCCTGTTTGGCAAGGTCAGCCACTACTGTCAACCATGGTTGTTGCAGGACTTGGACGGTTATCCCGATCTTCTGCATGTCTGAAGCGAATTGAAGTGCCAACTTCTGCTCGGCGGGGACCTCTGAAACCCAGAAGTACTTCACCGGGTAGCTGCCCAGGTGGCCGGCATACTTCGATTTGGCTATGGTCTGCTGAGCAAGTGCTATGTTCTGAGCTGAAGTCGGGATGCTCGAACTATGTCCGGGGAGAGAGGTTGGGACGGGTCCTGCAGAAGGCTTGGATCCCTGGAAGATGTTGTTGACGATGGCGGAGTAGTTGAGAGCTTGAGCCATTGCTTGTCTGACGTAGATGTCGTCCGTAGGGGCTTGCTTCGTGTTCATCATCAGGTACATCTCGTTGACTGTCGGGATCGTAGCGAGTTTAGCTCCGTGCTGCTGGGAGAGTGTAGCGATGGTTGAATATGGCTGCCATTGGTCAGTTATCTGAATCTGATGGCTGGTAAAGAGTGCCTGCGTCGAAGATGTGCTGCCCAACATTTGGACGGTGCTAGGCTGGTTCGCCTGTGTACCGTTCCAGTAGCCTGTGTACGCCGAGAAGGTCATCGAAGACTCTAGGTTGGCTGCCGAGATCGAATACGCGCCCGAACCGGCGTCGTGCGTGAGCAACCAAGTCGAAGCATAGTCGCCGTTGCTCCCGTAGGTCGCCTTTGATTGATCTTCGTTCGCTACAACCTGCTTCTGGTCGAGCACATAGAGCCGCACCAATGCAGTAAGGAACGGGCCGAACGGTTGCTTCAGCTTGATGACCAGTGTTGAGCTGTCGGTTGCGTTGATGCTGGCAACGTATGGTGAAAAGAGATACGAGTATCCCTGGCCGATCGCTATCAGCCTATTCATGGAGAATACGACGTCGCTCGCACTCAACGCATCCCCGTTGTGGAACTTCACGCCCTGCCTGATAGTGAATGTGTAGGTCAACCCGTCGCTAGAAACCTGCCAGTTTGTCGCCAGGTCGTGTTGCAAAGTTCCCGCCGATGTGGGGAAGACCAGTGTGTCGTACGCGTTGGCAAGCGCCGCCGAGCCTGCTTCGTCCGACCCCTTGGCCGGGTCAGCCACAGGGACGTTGGCGAACGTTATGCTCAATGTGCCAGATGCCAATGCTCCTGTCGTCGATGATGTGGTGTGTGCAGGAGGGGTGCTGGTGGTTGAAAGGTAGTACGCTGAGCCTCCTACGACCACTAGGAGGACGATGATGACAACGACTGCCGT
>DATDGE010000291.1:0-1803 GCA_036522255.1 Nitrososphaerales archaeon
CTATCAGACCCTAGTGTTCCTGATTGCGATCAGTCTTACTGCTCAGGGGCTTGGAAGGATCATCCCTTCGACCAGACGCATTGAATCAAGATGGCTGAGGGGCTCGGCGTTTGCTACCGGGGCCCTGGCCATAGCGCTTGCCGCCGTAGCCGTGCTGGTACCGAACCTCGCAGCCCTGACCCTGGTGCCCCTGTTTTCCGTAGTGGTCTTGGTCGGCGGCATAGAGATGATTGTTTGGGGGCTAAGGCCGACGGACCCCAGGCAATTGACCTTGCTCAAACTGATTCTGTTCTCCGCGTTCTATGGTCTGGTGCTTGTGAATTGGATCGACTTGTTCGCTACAAGTGCGCCTGCCTATCACATATGGTTGATACTGACCTACATGGCGCCGTTCGGAGTTCTAATCGTATTCCAAGGATTGAAGGACTGGCAGCTCGCCCTGAGTCTGGGCCTGCTGGTCTCGCTTATGAATGATGTCGGGTACTATTTCATTGGAGACCTGCTCTTTGGGTTCCACCAGGCGTTGGTCCCCTGGGTCGAGGGCCAACTGGGATTCCTGGGCTCGCAGCTGCTTTTTACATTCCAGGGAGGCGCCTTCACCATACCAGTCACCTCGACGCTGATGGGAGTCTCCATCTACGCCAGAGTTGTAGTCGTGGCTGCGATCTTGTATCACTGGTGGCGGCAGCCGTCCAAGCTATGAATAACGGTCGCTAGCCCTTCTTCTCTGCTTTGGGCCCGGACCAGTCTGGGAACCTGCTGAGGTGTTCATGGGCGATCCTCCAGCCTCGGTCGGTTCGTGACAAGACCATGGTGACCCTGACCCTGGAGCCGACCGGAGAGCCTTCGAAAGAGTAGTCGTTGACGAACATTCCGCCGTAGGTCAGATAGAATGTGGCGACGGCTGCGTCGCCCAGCAGGTCGATCCGGAGGTCGTCGAGCTTGTAATTGTAGTCAGAGATGTTTGCAAATGAAGCCTGCTCGTAGACGAACGCCTCTTCGGAGTTCTGGCGGGTGAAAGGGGGATTCTCGTCGAACTTGGAGAAGATGGTGGAGGGAGCATGGAAGTCCGAAAGAGAGGGGAGGTCTTTGTTCTTCCCTGCTTCGTAGAATGCGCGGATCACGCCCTCGACCTCTTTCCTGTCCTTGTCAGTGGGAGAGTCCACCTAGACCCGAGGTTGGAATTGGAGATTTAAACAAACTAACAACGTCTTTCAGCCCGACTCTCTGCGCTCATCGTTGAATACTAGGCGCTCCAAAATAACTCCCGCCACACTCATCGACGGGACGGAACGGAAATATTCACCCCTCCCTACAAGGAAAAACGTGAGAATTCCGAATAGACCCATATTCGCGTCCGGAGCAATCATCTTCACGATAAGCATGCTCACCTACCGAGAAGCCGCAATCTCAGGAGCCTCAGGCTTGTGCACCACAATACCCGGTTTTTCTTCTTGCTCCGCAGTCAACCTTACAATTTACCTAGCCATTGCCCTGATCGGTGTCCTAATGGTCTTCGCATCGTTCTTCCTCCTTAGGCGTCATTCCGTCCGAGCATAACTGAGGCCTTCACCCACGGCGACTGAGTCGGTCCGAACAGCAAAAGGGGTCAACGGAGAAAATCCTCGATGGAATCTCTGTCTATTTTCCAGGGGAGCATCGCGACCTTTGACCTGTAAGAGTGAAGCGGCGCCGGTCGGACTCGAACCGACGACCATTCCCCGGAGGGGATGCCTCCGATAGGTCCCTGCCTGGCGAGCTAACAGCCTATTGCTCTACCACGCTGCCCAGCCGCTCTTTTTG
>DATDGE010000292.1:0-2740 GCA_036522255.1 Nitrososphaerales archaeon
GATAGGCGGGTTGTTCACGTTCGTAATCGCTTGGCGAAGGCCCGCAGAGCTTCTCACAACGGACCTTGGGTTCCTTTCGACGATTTGGGGGTTGTTCGTCGGCCTGATATTGATTCTCTCCACGGCATTTTTCGGAGGAGACGCCATCTCAAGCGAATTCCAGAACAGGACTGGCTATTTCCTTGTGCCCAACCCTATCAGGAGGTCTGTGATATATGTAGGAAAGTGGATCGCGGCTCTGGCCGCGTCGACGATAATCATCCTGGTCTACGCTGCAATTGGAATCGCGAACAGTCTCTACTATTTTGGATTCTCCCTGCCCAACGAATTCTTCCTCTCAATGTTGTTCTCTTGGGTCTTCCTTGTCGCCGCCCTGTCGTTCGCCTTCGCATTCAGCTCCTTGTTCAAGAGCAGCGCCATCGCGGTGCTCATGAGCGTGATCTTTCTACTATTCGTGTTCAACGTGATAGACACCGTCGCGGCATCCCTCGCCGGAATCGAGCCATGGTTCTCGATAACTTACGGAGCAGGCATCGTCCAGAGCATCTTTACAGTGCCATATCCTCCGCACGTAGTGACCGCTACTGTGGGTCCGGGGGCAGGATTCACACTCACGAATTTCACCGCGCCTGTCTGGGAAGGGCTCACGATACTCGGCATCTACTTCGCGGTCATGGCCGTGTTGGGCCTGTGGCTTTTCGAGCGGAAAGAGTTCACTACGTGAGCTAACCGCTGGTAAGCATGAAATCGTGCACCTTTCCTCCTTCCAGATTTACCAATGCGCCGCGGAGAATCCCATCAGAATATTCGCTCCCTGGATTGACGCAGAGGGTCCTCCCAAGCCTCTCAAACCCCTTTGACTCATGGATGTGCCCATGGAGCCCGAGCATGGGACTGTGTCTTTCGATGGACTCACGTACCGCGGAGCTTCCAGCGTGAATGAATTTTATGCCTAGGCCCTCTTTTACGTAGTTGAAATCGTGACTTACCGCCGGAGCCTTGTCCAGTTGGGTGTTGATTGGAGGGACGTGAAGGTTGTACACGGCAGTCTCGGGTCTCTTGACCGTTGACGCAAGGGCTTCGATCATCTCGCCAAGCTTAGCCTCGCTCAGCTCCCTGGGACTGTGCCATGGGGTCGGGTTGGCGTAACCCAGGGTAATCATCTCGAAGCCGCCGGCCAACTCGACCACCTTGTTTTCCGGGTTGAGCACCTGTCCCGAGTCCCGGAGGGCCTCGTCGATTTCGAATCTGTCATCGTTCCCCGGCGAGATGTAACATTTTACGCTGGTTCCCTTCAATCGCTCCTCTGCCAATTGCACCCAGTTACTGACTGCCTTCGCCATCACTTCGTTGAATACCTTATCTGCATTCGATTTTTCAACTTGCATCTTCGCAAGCTCCTCCGACGTTGCGACGAAGGAGTATTGACCGGCATCCAGAAGCGCTTTCTGCGTCTCCTGAAGCTTGTCTTTCTTCACCAATGTCTCACGGCCGAAAAAGGTCAGCTTGTATTTCCCATCGGGAGTTTCCAAGATTGAAACCAAGACCTTGCCTGTAATGTCCCCTCCCAGAATCAGGATGTCTGCCTTGTACACCTTGGCCGCGTTGAGGAACTTCCTGAAGCACCTGTCCGACGCGTGGACGTCTGTCGTGAAAAAGATCCGGGTCAATTCAGGTTTGAATGCCGCCGAGATTTGGAGTATATTTAATGATGGTTTGACGCGGGCCCGCCAATCAGTCGCGGAGGTGACCTCAGCGCAGGAACTCGAACGGGTCTTTCCCCTGGCTTGCGAGGTAGGCCGCTATGTACATTCCCGCACTCCAGGACTGGCCGTACTGGCCTCTCGCTTCTCCCTTCTTGCCGTCGAGCCACTCGTTGAACCCCACGCTTTCCCCCTCGCGGCAGACTCCGTCTGCGCGTGCCAGAGCGGTCAACTCGTCCGTCGCTTTGTTCATGCCAAGGTAATTCAAGGCACAGACCAGCAAACCTCCGACAAATGGCCATACACCGCCGTTGTGGTAGTCGTACTCTCCGCTCCGATGCTGTATTGGGAGCATTGCGTCGAAGTTCTCGTCGTAACTCATGTCTCCTTTCTTGTATGGAGGGTCGAGTACCCTGACCGGAAAGGGACGCGCTAGTCCGCGGGCATTGATCGTCTCGATGATGGAAGCGGCCGTATCCTTTTCGGCTGCCCCAAAGAGGATGCAAAGGAGGTTGGACATGGTGTCGAAGCGGGAATCAATCCGGGCGAATGAAATGTACTGCAGGTAGAACTTGCGCCCAAGGTCGACCAGCTTCTGTTCCCTGTGATGGGTGGCCAGCCTGGGCCAATATCGGGAGATCCTCTCGATGCTCTCTTCGTTGGGGAGGAATACATCGGTGAAACGCTCCTTTAGCGACTCGTAGTCCAGCAGACCCGACCGTTCTGACCTGCCAGCCGTAGAGACGAGTCGCGTTAGGCATTTCGTCGCCCCAAGGAAGAGGATGTTGTTGTACAGTGTCTTGCCTGTTCTCTGGATCGCCGCGTCCATCCAGTCGGCCCCGAGCGGCGAGTCGATGAGCCAAGAATTGTTGGCGTCTTGATAGCGAACAAACGTGTAGGCGTCAATGGCGGCGGCCAGGGGCTCCTCAAGGAGTGATTGATCCTTGCTGGCCTGAAAGAGGCTTCCAAGTGCCAGGATATACCAGCATGACGAATCTGTGGACCCAGAAAACCCGAATTCGGGCGAGTCAGTGCTC
>DATDGE010000293.1:0-3788 GCA_036522255.1 Nitrososphaerales archaeon
CACCCATGTCTGGCACGATGACCCGCACTTTGTCCTCGGGGAGCTTGAGGACAGTTGCAAGGTCTTCCCTGATTTCATGGGGAGACTGGCTTGACACATAGACAGTTATTAGACCTCCAGCCGGATCGTAGGACGCAACGATTCCCCTTGTCTCCATGGGGACCGCATTGAGCCTTGGAAACCTGAAACTGGCTTTGACGACGTGGTCTGCCTCCCTGAATGCTTTCTTTATGTTCCCCGACGACTTCACGTTGTGATAAGCTAGGTTGCTTTGGAGGTAGGAATGGACGAGTGGAGAATCCTCCTTCAATGCGTTCTCGGGGTCGATCACAACGGGAAGCGGATCGTAGTCTATCTGGACAAGTTCTGCGACCTCCTGCGCGGAAGCAGCGTCTTCGGCTACCACCATCGCTAGGCATTCTCCTTCGAAGTTGGCTTCATCAATTCCGAAGGGGTACCTGGGAGTTGCCTTGCCTTGTTCCTCGGACTCCACAGTTGGCATCAAGCCCATTTCATTTACTATGGACTCGGCGGTGAGGACGAGCCTCGCTGAGGGGTGCTGCAGTGCGAGAGAGGTATCGGTGTGAGTGATTCTTGCGTGGGCGTAGGTGCTTCTCACGAAGCTTGCGTGTAGCATGTTTGGCAAATCTATTCCATCCATGTAGGTGGCTGAGCCTGTGATGAATCTCTGATCCTCCAGCCTTTTCAGAGGCTGGCCAACCACAGACCCATGACTCTTGGTCGCGACGTCTAACTGAGATGCCAAGTCCGTGTGGAGTTCTCAGGCCAATCCTAGGTAAACCTTGCTTAGGCCACCGGCCACCGCACTCGACCCTTCATCTAGGTACGCTTTCTTGAGGCGAAACCTGCAATCATGTATACGAGCGCCGCTGCTGCAACCCTCTGTGATTTCTCAGATGGGTCAAGAGAAGGTGCAAGCTCTACAAGGTCGGCGCACTTTACCCTTGGCTGCTTCGTGATCGAGTAGACCAGCTCGAAAAGCTGCTGAGATGTCATGCCCCCGGCACTAGGAGCGCTGACCCCAGAAACGTAGGAGACGTCCACGGCGTCGAGATCGACGCTCAAATAGACCGCTTCTGCCTGTTTTGAGGCGATCTGGTAGGCCTCTTTGGCAACGACTGCAGCGCCCAATTCTTTTACGTCCTTAGCCGTGAATATTTTGATTCCCATTTTTTTTGCCTTGGCATAGTATTTCATTGAATTCACGAATCCGTGAATCCCTATCTCGACGACTCTTCGAGAATCGAGACCGTGCAGACTGTCGATGGCGAGTCCATACGACGACCCGCTGGTCGGCCTCCCTCCAATCTTCCCCCGGAGGTCGAAGTGCGAATCGAGAACGATGAGGCCAACCTCGCCGAACTTCCCTTCGAAGGCCCTGAGGGAGGGGAGGGAGATGCTGTTGTCCCCACCAAGTATGGCAAGCAAAGAGGTACGCCCAAGATCCAAAGACACTTCGGATTCGATCTGCCTGTGGGCCTTCATCACATCCTCATCGACAATCAAGTCGCCGAGGTCGAATACCCTCGCATCTTCAAGGCCTATTCCCAGCTCGATGTTGTAGTTTGAGAAACCCACCATAGCCCGCCGAATCGCTGCAGGTCCTCCTTTGGCCCCCTTCCTTCCTAGCACTGCCCCATCGAAAGGGACACCCAAGATATTCACCGCGTCAGGTTGGTTCTTCCTGGCGGCTCTGATTATTTGCACGAGTCGCTTGTCTTTGGAGTCGTGGTAGCTGGGAGCGGGGTATCGGGCCTCTCTTCTCAATGTGAACGAGTCGCGCCCAAGTTGAGTTAAACGTATGTCAGCATATTTATCGGTCTGCTACGGGGGCCAGCCAGTTGGCCGTTACCCTCGACGGGCGCTCTCTGACACTCAACGACGCAGTAAGTGTCGCCGAGCGCGGGGCCAAAGTAAGAGCCAGTCCTTCCAGCCTCAAACAGATGGAGAAGTTCCGCGCACTTCTCGAGCAGAAACTTGCCAGGGGAGAGGTGGTCTACGGAGTTAACACCGGTTTCGGGTCCCTTTCCGACAAGGTCGTCAGGCCCGGAAATCTACAGGAGCTCCAGCTCAACCTGATACGAAGTCACGCCGCTGGCGTTGGGGCCCCCATGCCACAGGCCGTCGTGAGGGCTGCGATGCTGATTCGACTCAACAGCCTGCTGAACGGCAACAGCGCCGTCAGGACAAAGATTGCCGAGCTGTTCCTTGGAATGCTCAACAGCGGCATCACTCCCCTGGTCCCGGAGTTTGGTTCCTTGGGGGCCTCCGGGGATCTCGTCCCTTCTGCGCACATGGCCCTCACGATGGTAGGGGAGGGGAAGGCTTACCACAGGAGCAAGCTTGTAGAATCCAGCAAGGCCCTTTCGAGCTCCAGGCTCAAACCGGTCGTCCTACACGCCAAGGAGGGCCTTTCTTTGATCAATGGCACCGCATTCACCGCCGCCCTTGGTTGCTTGGGGGTCCACAGAGGAAGACTGCTCTTGGAGGCCGGCAACTCGGCGGTAAGCCTGACTTCGGAAGTGATTGGCGCATGTTCGCAGTCCTTCGACGAAAAGTTAGTCGGGGTCAAGCTGGACCCGGGACAGAGGTACGTAGCAAAGCAGCTGCGAACACTCCTGAAGGGTAGCCGCAGGATTCGGGGCGAGCCAGTGCCGCAGGACCCCTACTCGATTCGTTGCGCACCACAGGTCCATGGATCATTGAAGGATGCCCTGGACTTCGCAGAGAGGATTACAATCAACGAAGTGAATTCTGTCTCGGACAACCCTGTCCTCCTTGAGGAAGGGACCGTCCTCCACGGGGGCAACTTCCACGCCCAGCCGGTGGCCATGGTCCTCGACCTGCTTTCCCTCGCGATCGCATATCTCGGAGTGATATCCTTGGCCAGGACTCATTTCCTCCTCGCCAAGACCCCGCCCGAGACCAAGTACATGGCAGGCAAACCTGGACTCGAATCAGGCCTGATGATCCTTGAGTATACTGCCACCTCGCTTGCCGCAGACAACGCCCATCAAGTGTACCCCGAGTCTTCCTACCCGGCCAGCGTTTCGGGAGGGATCGAAGACCATGCGAGCCACGGCGTGAACGCGGGCATGAAGGCCCTGGCCGTTGCGGCCAACGTCTCGCGCATCCTTTCAATCGAGCTTATCTGCGCATCGAACATCCTTGGTTCGAACGAACGGGGCATATCCGACCATACTGCCAAACTTTGTGAAAGCATCCGGGAACATTCTTCGCTCCTCTTAGGAGACCGCTCGCAGGGCGACGAAATTGAGTCTCTGTCCGGAGCGATCCTGGCGGGCCGGCTCCCCTAACTCTCCCCGGCTGAGAAAATCTCCATTCCTCCTCTGAATACATTCCTCACATACTGCCCACCTATTCTGTACGGCAGGAACCTGTATCCTGGAATAGAATGAATCACGAAGTCTGCCGCGGAACCGATGCCGATGAAACCCAGGTCATCTCTCGCGATGGCCCGGGCCGCACCCCGCGTGAAGCCCAGAAGAGCCCGCGCGGGGGTCATCCTCATCCCGCTGCATGCCAGGCTCATCACAAGCTGCGGCGATTCGACCCACGAGTTCGGGCTGAGGTCAGTCCCCAGCGCAATCGAGCAACCTGCCGCGAGGATTCTTGGGGCGTCGGCATATCCGATGCCCGAGGTCAATGAGGTTCCAGGAAGCAGGACCGCGGTCACTCCTCGATTGGCCATTGCCTGGATACCTGAAGCGCCGCTCTTTCCCAGATGGTCTGCTGAAACACATCTT
>DATDGE010000294.1:0-4911 GCA_036522255.1 Nitrososphaerales archaeon
GGCCAACCCCCGCTCACTGATCAGGATAGAACAGGGAGCATTCGTCTCAGACGCAGCGTTTCTTGTGAAGGAGTTGGCCCGTCTCCTCGATTTCGAGACTTACTCGACAAAAGAAAAGGACATCGGAGAGCCGTATTCGACCACAAGAATCCTGACGTTCAAGGACTCAGCTCGCGAGAAGTCAGTGGTTGTAAAGAATTACACCGATGTCAGGTCGCTGAAGTGGGCCCTTCTCGGCGTCTGGGCTTCCGCGGCCAACAAGTTCAGCACGGCGCCTCTGGCGAGAATGGACCGCGAATACGGGATGTCCCTCAGGCTCGGCCGTCTTGGGATTCTGGTCCCGGTGATACTCGCAGTCGCGCCGGCAGAGAGGATTCTTGTGAAGGAATTCGTTTCAGGACCCAATCTATCCAGCATAATCAACGCTCACCTAAGGGGATCACTTGACAGCATGGTGCCAGTGTCTACATACGGCGAGCTTATGGCGCAGGTACATTCGAATGGCCTGGTTCTGGGGGATACCAAACCTAGCAATGTGATCGTGTCTGAAGTAGGCCCCTACCTGACCGACCTCGAACAGGCTTTCCCCGGGGGAGACAAAGGATGGGACATAGCAGAATTCCTTTACTACACCGCCAAGCTCTCGAACCGGGAAGAGGCAATGAAGAAAGTTGCCATGACGTTCTTGGAATCCTACGCGAAATCCGGTGAAAGAACGGCCATCCAGAAAGCCAGGGCACCTAAGTACTTCAGGCCCTTCAGACCTTTCCTCACCCCGGGCATGGCCCGGATGCTAAGGGATGCGATGCTGTCTTTCGCCTAGGTCTTCTGGGTGTACGTCGTATAGCCGCAATTTCCGCATGTCAGCCTGCTGTCATGCTGGGCCATGAAATAGCCCTTCCCGCACCTCGGACATTCTTTCCTTAGTCTCGAAAGTGTTTCCCCCTCGACCTTGTAGAGCTTGTGCACTTGTATCCTCCTCTTGGGGGCCTTGGGCTTCTGCTTCTTCTCGGGCTTCTTCTCTTCGACCGGGGCGCCTTCCGGGGGCGCGGGCGCAGGAGCGGGCGGTGGAGGAGGTGCCGGCTGTTGCTTCGACAAACTTACTTCTTCGCCTCAGGCTGAGCAGCCGGAACAGCTGCCTTCTTGCGGTCCTGCTTGAGCTTGTCTCTTTCCGCCTTTGTTAACATCCTTTCCTCCAGGTACTTGGGGTGGACCCTGTTTTTTGACTGAGCAGAACCGTACACATAGAATTTCCCAAGCAGGTTGGTTGTCCCGGACTGGCCCTCCATCCTGATCAGCGCCACGTTTTCCGCAGGCACCCCGAGTTCCTGGGCGACTATGGCGACAGCTTCCTTCCTCGAAAACCTGCCGTTTTTGTCCTCGATGTGAGCCTCGACGTACGACCTGTCCAGGACCTTAGACTGAGATTTCTTCTCTAGGTGCAATCCTGGCCACCCGTTTTCCGCGTGGATATTAACTTGATGAGAATCGGCGGATTCCCTTGATTCCCATCTTGGCTAGGATCTCCCGATTCCTCGACTTTGTGACGCCGTCGGCCCGGATGGCGACTACCCCCTCGCCCGGCTGTCCGTAGAAGACGACCGCCGACGCAGGGGCCATTGCGACAGCCAGTATGGTCATCAGGTCTTCCTCCCCTTCAACCAGGACTCGGACTGGCTTGCTCCCTCCGAATGCCTCACGCATCCCGTCGATTGCTTCTTGGGTCAATGTCCCCGCGGGGTTCTCAACCTCCACCAACCTTGAGTAGGGCACCTTTGGCGGCTCCCTGCGCTTTCTCCTCTCTACGCCATCCACGACCTGGACGTCGGGTGTCCTGCCGAGCTCTCCAACTGTGTCTGTCACTCTGTCTCCCACCGTTATCACCATCTTAGATCTGCTCAACAATCTCTCGAACTCAGGGCTGTTCACTTCCTCTCCACTGAATACTCGGCCTAGGGGCCTCGCGAGCTTTCGCCTCATTCCTTCAGGGAGCCGGAACACCCTGCGCAAGGGGTCAGCTTACCTTGAGTGCGTATCTTCCAGGCTTCACTATTCCCAGGGTCTTTGCTACCTGGGACTTCGCCGGGTTGATAATTATTATCAGGCCCGACCACTCGTTGCTTAGCTCGGTCGAACCATCATTGGGGCAGGCCTTCTCAGTGGTCAGCATCCTACACTTCCTACATGCCAGCTCCTTCAATTTCTTCTCTACTTCTCCGCCCGCTCGTCTGTTTTGCGTGCCTTTGCTGCCTTGGTAATCTCATCATCGATCCACTCAAGGGCACCCAAAAACGGCTGCCTGCAGGTGACTCCTATCTTACCCATCGAGATTCCGTGCCCCAGGCTGACTGCGGTTATTCTGACCCTGACCTTGCTCCCTACCCTCAACGTCCTCTTGCTCTGCGAAGCGGTTATGATTCCTGACTTCACGTCACTTGTGAGGTAGTCGTCCATTATCTGGCTCAGGTGAAGAAGCGCGTCGGCCGGGCCGATGCGAACGAAGGCGCCGAAGTCGGTGACTTCGACTATCTCCCCTTCCACTATCTCCTGCTTCAGCGGGAAGAATGACAGGACTTCGAACCTCACCCTATGATATGTCGCTCCGTCCCCGGCTATTATCTTCCCGACCTTGTCCACGTCGACCTTGGTGACGAGGACGAGATACCCGTGGTCTGGGTTGATGGTGCTTTCATACTTCAACTTGAGCAGGTCCAATGCGACCTTCTCAAGTGGGGACCCGAACTTGTCAGGGGGAACGCGGACTACATCCTCAAGATTGACTAATTCAAACATGAATGGTCAGAAACGCGGCCACCGCTTTGAGTCGGCGATATTAATCTTTGGCTAATATGAGACGAAAATCCTAACTTTCTTCGACTAGGGAAGGAGGGATGACTCTTTTGTGGGCGGACAGGTTGTGCATCTCCAACACCTCTTCCACGACATGGAGCGCGACTCCGGCCGCCTTCGCAGCATTGGCTTTAGTAGCCTTCTCGTCAAACAGAGAATGGAGAACTAGGTCGAGCTTGTCGTAGTCCGAGGGAGTTTCATCTGTGGCCCTATGACCTGCCCAAAGCTGTGGAGACGCGGGTTTCTCCACCACTCCCTTCGGCAATCCGAGGTAGGCCCCAAGCTCCCGGACCTGGGTTTTGAAGAGATGTACGATCGGCATGAAGTCCGAGCCTCCGTCACCCCATTTCGTGAAGTAGCCCAGGAGACTTTCACTCCTGTCCCCTGTCCCTGCCACTAGGTATCCTAGGCTATTCGCGTAATAGTACAAGATCGCCATCCTGATTCTTGCCACTGCGTTCCCCCTTGCGACTCTTGTCCCCTCCATTCCGACCGAGTTGTCGAACGACCTAACCAACGGGGATATTTGAACCGTCGACGATTTGACTTGCCAGGATTCCGCCAGAGCTTTCGCGTCTTCGATGTCTTGCTTCGGAGTAAAGTCAGAAGGCAATATCACCGCAAGGACTCGCTCCTTGCCCAACGCCCTGACGCAGAGCGCGCCCACAACCGAGCTGTCGACCCCCCCGCTGAGGCCCACTACCACACCGCCGGCAGATGCATCCGCGACAATTTTTTTGACGAAGGCAGTAATCTTCTTCGTTTCCTTCCGCGAGTCGATACTCGGGAGAAGCATCTCCGGGGCGCTGCTGCCTGCGTTATTAACGGGTTCTTGAACTGTTGTAATGGGAGCTTAACCCAAAGCGACTCTTCCAGACCTGAGAAGAACGACAGTGAGGTGCGCCGCCTTCGCTGAATGGGCAAGGTCCGAATCCGTTGTAGCGATAGCCGCCCCTTTCGTGAGTGCCGTCGAAAGTATTTCGTCGTCGACTGCTGCCTTGCCGCATGAAGTGATCACGAAGTTGGCAGCCAGCTCAAGGGCTACACGTGCTTTACGCCCCTGCTTCCCATGCCCCATGGCCAGCCGCGAAAGCTCGTCTCGAACGCAGGCCGGGAGGATGGGTTCGAAACTCCCCAGACTTTGGATGATATCTTGGAACCAAGTCGTGGGATTCTCGACAACCGCCATCAGGAAGCTGCTGTCGAAAATGACACGCTGCAAGGACTACTTCAGGACGCCGGATCCGATAAGGCGCCATCTCTCGGCGATTCTCCTGCTTAGGGCGGCCCGCATCCCCATCTCTATGGCGACAGGCTTCTTCAGGTCCACCTCAACCACCTCTCCCCGGACCGATGTAACCACCGCAAGAGTCGACGCGGTGCCAAGGTTCAACCTGACTGTCTCCCCCAGTTTGACCTTATCGACTTTGACAAGCTCAGCCAAACCCACCGCTGTTTCTAGGAGCTGCACGTCCAGTGTGACATGCTCCAGGGTCTCTGGGAGGGTCCCGGGCCTGCCGATGACACTCCCGACCATTTGATCTCCCCGTGTATAGGTCGGATCGAGGTGTGTGCCTATGGCGACAAGTCCCCCTGGGCCGACCTTCTCTGCTTGACCGGCGCCCGTCTGCAAGCTCGCCACTTTGGTCACCACTGGAAGGTACTTTCCGCTCCTTTCGTCGACCATCCCCGGCCTCAGCTCTACCTCCTCCTCTACTTCCAATTCGCCCCTTGTGAGGCTCCCTCCAAGCACGCCGCCCGAGAGCGCCGCGATCTCCGTGCCCGGCCTATTCACATCGAAACTCCTGACCACGTGCATCAGCGGGTTTGCCCCGAGGTCGCGCTTTGGAGTGGGGACGACGTCTTCGAGCGCTTCGATCAGGGCGTCGATGTTGAGCCTCTGCTGAGCGGAGATGGGGACAATCGGTGAGTCCTCGGCGACGGTCCCCTCGACGAACTTCTCAATCTGGGCGTGATTCTTCTTAGCTTCGGAGTCGTTTACCAGGTCAACCTTGTTCTGCGCGATGACAATCCTGTTCATCCCCAGCATCTGCAGTGCCT
>DATDGE010000295.1:0-14084 GCA_036522255.1 Nitrososphaerales archaeon
TCATCATTTCATCTGGCGAAGGCATTGTCGCTGCCGCCATCACACTTCTTGCGGAATGTCCTACCCGGCTGAGAACCTGGTAGAGGACGAACCCGGTCGCTCCACCTGGAAGCAGCGCGGCGAATGGGCTGCCGGCGGCCGACGATCCACCCAATCCATATATCTGAAAGATGGACGACATGTCAAAACCCAAGATTTTTTGCGGATCCAATCCAATGGGCGTCAGGTACCCATAGAGGAAGAGAATGACCAGTATTGAAACAACGGCGGAAACCATAGCTCTAGCGACCCTGCTGAGCTTTCCCAACCTGCAAACGGAAGACGCTCCCAAATTTATCCGTTACGCATGGTCGAGGAGAGCGACTGGACTTGTTCTTCAGGTCGGGGCCCCTTGGCCAGAGTATACGTTTAATTACATAAAACCGAGGCAGACGAAAAACAATCTTACATGAGTTCTGCGATTGAAGAGACTGTCAAGGCTCTCGTCGGATTCGAATCGGAGCTCGACGCAGCGAAGGCTGAAGCCTCAGAGGCAATGAAGAAGACGATGAAGGACGCGGCGGACTGGGCAGAGACCGCCAAGGGAACCGCCACCGCGAGGGCGCAGGAGATCGCCTCCAAGACGGTCGCCAAGGCCAGAGAGGACGCCGAGGCCGAGGCAGAAAAAATCAGGAAGAAGGGTGAATCCGACCTGAAGGCGTTTGAAGTTTCGATCTCGAAGCACAAATCAAAGGCCGCCGAGCTGGTCGCATCAAGACTCCTGGGTGAGGCCGAGTGAAGGTCGTGGCAGTCGGCGGAAAGGCGTTCGTCACAGGGTTTGTACTTTCGGGCGTGAGCGGAGAGTATGTGTCAAGCTCCCCAGCTGCTCTGGAGAAGATCGTGGCGCTGTCCAAGGACCCCTCCGTAGGGCTCATCATGGTGAGCGACGAGGTGTCGAAACCCATAGCCGACCAGCTGACAGCGATACGCTCAAAGAAGGCGATCCCTCTGATTTACGAGGTCCCGGGGCCCGGAAGCAAGAAGGAGAAGGTGGAGTACAGGGCGATGCTGAGGGCGATTCTAGGAGTTTGATGACATGAGCAAAGCGGCGACGGATACTCTAGAGACGGTCTCAGGCGAGTTCGAAGCCGAGGTGATGGCCGACCTTGAAGCAGGGCGAAGAGATGCACTATCAAGGATCGAATCAGCCCTGAAGGAGGCCACCGAGGCCGTGTCCAAGATCCTAGAGACAAGCGTCAAGCAGGCCGAATCCACAAGGAGACAGATAATCGGGGCTGCCGAGCTCGCAGCCCGAAACGCACAGCTCAAGTCTCTGGAGAAGGCGGTCAACGAAGTGTTCGACCTGGCAACAAAGGAGATTTCGTCCGCCTCTGGGTCCTCCTACGAGAGATCGATTGCAGGCTTGGTCAAGGAAGGGATCGGGATCATTGGTCAGAAAGCGAATGTCCAGTGCTCTTCCAAGGACAAAAAGGCGGTCGCGTCGGCAATCAAGAAACTCGAGGGGGGACAGACCAAACTCACATTTGACGATACGCCCGTCGAGACGATGGGTGGGGTCGTCCTGACCACCTCCGACGGGTCAATCAGGTTCGACAACACCTTCGAAGCGAGGCTCGAGAGGATGAAGCCGACCCTGAGGAAGGACGTTGCTGGCATTCTCGCCGGTGCCTGAGATCCGACGTCAAAAAATCGGCCAAATCATTCCAAACATTATAAGGCCCACAAATTTGACGGTCGAGCAGGTTCTGTCTTGCCGGTCAAAGGAAAGATCGAGTGGATTTCTGGGCCTGCTGTAAAGGCCTCCGGCATGGCCGCCGCGCAGATGTACGAGGTAACTCAAGTCGGCGAGGAGAAGCTCGTCGGCGAAGTCATCAAGCTCACAGGCGACATCGCCTTCATTCAGGTTTACGAATCTACCAGCGGCCTCCGACCCGGAGAGCCAGTCCTTGGCACGGGACAGCCTCTTTCGACGACCCTGGGGCCGGGGATGATAGGCACAATCTACGATGGTCTCCAGCGACCTCTGGACCTGATTGCGAAGAACGCAGGCTCGTTCATCACCAGGGGTGTCACCGCTGACTCGATTCCTTTCGACAAGGAATGGGAGTTCGTCCCCTCGCTGAAGAAGGGAGACGAAATCGAAGGGGGAAGCATACTGGGTACAGTAAAGGAGACACCTCTCATAGATCACAGGATACTCGCACCTCCACTCACCCCAAAGGCCAAGGTGAAGGATGCGGTCAAGGCGGGGCGGTACAAGATCGATGAGACCGTGGTCACGGCGACGGACAAATCAGGCAAAGACCATGAGCTTATGCTTTACCACAAGTGGCCGGTGAGGAAACCGCGACCGATACGTGAAAGGCTCGACCCTGAGATCCCTCTCTTGACAGGGCAGCGTGTTCTCGACACCCTTTTTCCAATGTCGAAGGGGGGGACGGGAGCGATACCAGGCGCGTTCGGGACGGGGAAGACGGTCACTTTGCACTCGGTAGCAAAATATGCGGACGCGAAAGTCGTCTTCCATATCGGCTGCGGCGAGAGGGGCAACGAGATGACCGAAGTCTTGGTGGAGTTTCCCGAGCTGATAGACCCTCAGAGCGGCAGGCCGCTCATGGAGAGGACGATACTCATCGCCAACGTCAGCAACATGCCGGTCGCGGCCAGAGAAGCAAGCATCTACACCGGCGTAACGATGGCAGAGTATTACAGGGACATGGGCTATGACACGGTCCTCGTCGCTGATTCGACCAGCAGGTGGGCCGAAGCACTACGCGAAATAAGTGGAAGGCTCGAGGAGATGCCCGCCGAAGAAGGCTATCCATCGTACCTCGCCTCAAGGCTGGCGGAGTTCTACGAGAGGGCAGGGAGGGTAGATGTTCTTGGCACCCCGGAAAGGACCGGTTCCATCACGCTCATTGGCGCAGTATCGCCAGCCGGAGGCGATTTCACGGAGCCCGTCACCTCGCAGACCATCCGCTTCGTGAAGAACTTTTGGGCCCTTGACGCCCGGCTCGCCTATTCCCGTCACTATCCTTCCATAAACTGGATGAGCTCCTACTCCGGCTACATCGAGTCGGTCAGCAAGTGGTGGGGGGAGAGGGTGGACAAGGACTGGCTCAAAATCAGAGCCGACGCCTACGGCATACTTCAGCGTGAGGACGCCCTCAAGGAAATCGTAAGGCTCCTCGGCCCCGAGGCACTCCCGGACGAAGAGAAACTCATCCTCGACGTCGCACGGATGATACAGATCGGTTTCCTCCAGCAGAACGCCTACGACGACGTCGACGCCTACTGCAGCCCTCAAAAGCAGTTCATCATGATGAAGATGTTTGTCCAGTTCCACCAGGAAGCCCTGAAGGCCGTGAGGAACGGGGTCTCCCTCACCAAGATCAGGGGGATGCAGGTCATCGCCCCCATGCTCAGGGCCAAGTTCGCCATCAAGGGCGAAGACCTGGGCAAGCTTGAGGGCCTGTCGAAACAGATGCTTGATGAATTCTCTTCCATTTCGAATGTCCAGGAAGTCCGCACCTCTTGAGCAAGTCGTCGTCGGGTCTGGAGTACAGCAACGTAGCTGAGATCAGGGGTCCTCTCCTGGTTGTGGACGGGGTCGAGCGAGCAGCGTTCGACGAACTGGTCGAAATAGAAGACAATGCTGGAAACCGCAGGCTCGCCCGCGTCCTCGAGACTGGGTTCGGCAAGGCGGTCGTCCAGGTATTCGAGGGGACGTCGGGGCTCTCAATCAGCGGCACGAAGGCTCGCTTCCTCGGGAAGACGATGGAGCTCCCCGTATCTGACCAGCTCCTTGGAAGGGTCTTCGACGGGCTGGGGAGGCCCCAGGACGGCCTGCCCGAACCTGTGGCCAAGGCCTTCCTCGACGTCAACGGCGCCCCCATCAACCCCGAGAGGCGCGAGTACCCAACCGACCTCATCCAGACAGGCGTCTCGGTCATCGACGGAATGCTCACCCTTGTGAGGGGCCAGAAGCTCCCCATTTTTTCCGGCGCAGGCATGCCCCACAACATGCTCGCGGCGCAGATAGCGCGGCAGGCCACCGTCGTGGGCGAGGGGGAGGAGTTCGCCGTCGTCTTCGCCGCAGTCGGAGTTTCTCACAGTGACGCATCTTTCTTCCAACGGACCCTTGCCGAGTCCGGAGCCATCAGACGGAGCATCCTCTACCTGAATCTGGCGGACGACCCGGCCATCGAGAGGATCATCACCCCGAGGGTTGCGCTGACTGCAGCCGAGTACCTGGCGTTCGAGCTGGGCATGCACGTCCTGGTGATCATCACGGACATGACCAACTACGCCGAGGCACTCAGAGAGATTTCGGCCGCCCGGGAGGAGGTCCCAGGGAGGAAGGGTTTCCCCGGCTACCTCTACACCGACCTAGCCACAAATTACGAACGGGCAGGGAGGATCAAGGGGAGGAAGGGGAGTATCACTCAGATGCCCATACTCTCCATGCCCAACGACGACGTGACGCACCCGATCCCAGACCTCACCGGATACATAACCGAAGGCCAGATCTTCCTCGGGAGGGACCTGTTCAGAAAGGGGCTCTACCCGCCCGTGTACGTCCTCTCAAGCCTCAGCAGGCTGATGGGCCCCGCACTCGGCTACGTCATCAAGCATGGGAAGGCCCGGCCCGACCACCACCAGGTCGGCAACCAGCTCTACAACGCCTATGCGAGGGCGGTCGAGCTCAGGGCACTCGCCGAAATCGTCGGCAAGTCCGGCCTGACGGGCTCCGACCTCAGGTACCTGCAGTTCGGGGACGAGTTCGAGCAGAAGTTCCTCAACCAGGGCTACGACGAGAACAGGACCTTCGAGGACACACTGAGGATCGCCTGGGATACGCTCTCGGTCCTCCCGGAGAACGAGCTCACCAACATCAAGGAAGAGTTCATCAAGCAACACTACGTCAAAGGGAAGTCGACCGGGTAGAAATGTCCGTAGCCTCCGGCGGCAATGTCCTCCCGACGAAAATAGAACTAATCGGCACTCGGAGACGTCTCCAGACAGCCGTCAGGGTCAAGAAGGTCCTCGACGACAAGAGGGACGTCCTCCTGAAACGCCTGGACGAGATGATCGAGCAGGCGACGGTGGCCAGGGACGAAATATCGCAGCCGCTCTCCGATGCCTACCTCGCTCTTTATGACGCCTATCTCAAACTTGGTCCACTCAGATTGGAGGGGATAGCAGCGAACACTCCACCGATGGTTGAGGCGGATGTCAGCGTCCGCAGGATCGTTGATGTCGACATCCCTTCCATCAAACTCTCAGAGAAGAAGGTCGGGATGACATATGGCTTCGCCGACACCAACGTCGCCGTCGACCGGGCCTCCAGGCAGATGAGAAAGGTCCTCCCGTCAATATTCAGGGCGGCCGAATTCGAGAACGCCATATTCAGGTTGGCGAAGGAGTTGGAGAAGACC
Organism: Nitrososphaerales archaeon; assembly: GCA_036522255.1. Taxonomy (GTDB): domain Archaea; phylum Thermoproteota; class Nitrososphaeria; order Nitrososphaerales; family Gagatemarchaeaceae; genus UBA183. Next base: position 5,439 of record DATDGE010000295.1, read on the forward strand.
CAGCGTCTCCTCAATGCACTCGAATACATGATCATACCCCGCTATGAGGGTTCAATCCGATTCATCCAGGCGACCCTCGAAGAAAGGGAGAGGGAAGAGTTCTCAAGGCTCAAACACGTGAAGAAAGTGCTGGAGAGGAAGGCAGCTGCCCAATGAGCGAAGACCTCGTCGAGGAACCATTCAAGTCGGCGGCCAAACGCGTGGAGCAAGCCTACGACAAAGCTGCCGAAGAGCTGAAGGCAAAAGTCGAGAAGTCGAAGGCTGCAGCTCTGAAGAAGATCAGCCAGTAGGACCGTCGTTCCTGGCCACGACCCACTTGATCACCTTGAATATGATCGCCATCCCCGCGACGAACCCGACCGTCGAGAATGCGATGGCCAGCACGCTCTGTGAGTATCCTACTGCTCCGCCCACGTAAAATCCGAGGAAGATCCCGCCCAGCACGAGGGGTGTCATCACCAGGGCCGTCGCGAGCATTACGATGAACAGCGCTTGTCTCCCTTTTCTCAAAGCGTTGCTTGGCTCCGCGGGGAAGAGTAAAAACCATTGTCGGAGGCCTGAACCTCCGACTTCAGAAATTTATTCGCACTTGCTATATCCGCACGAACTGCAGTGGTAGCAACCATTCTCGAACACGAGCGTGTTCTCATGGCAGTCGGGGCAGGCCGCTCCCTGCGAGGTGGACTTGGCCTCCGTGGGGTAGCCGGATTCCTTGACCACATGATTGAGGGTCAGGAGCTCCAGGGCCTTCGCTACCGCGTCGGGAATCGATTGAAGCTGAGTCCCCTCGTCCCAGGAGACATACTTCCCTTTGATCCCCTTCAGAGTGCTGATGACGCTCCGGATATCCCCGCCGTGCTGCAGGTAGAGGCTGATCAGTCTCCCCAGGGCCTCCGCGTCGGCCTTTTCGTCCCCTCCCGACTTGCCCAACGTCACGAAGACCTCCTTGAGTTCCCCGTTCACCAAGTTCGCCGTGAGATACAGGCCGCCCTGAGGGAGCCTGAGTTTGAGGGTCTTCCCCTCCATCAACCTCGGCCTGCCGAAGCTTGCCTTGGGAGCCTCGGCCTTCTTTGCTACTTTCTCTGTTTCCAGTATGCCTTCCCTGCTCCCTTCTCTGTAGACCGTGATGCCCTTGCACCCCATCCTCCAGGCCAGGAGGTAGATCCCTTCGACTTCTTCTGGGGTTATCTCCTCGGGGAGGTTTACTGTGCTGGATATCGCCGTGTCTATGTGTTTCTGGATCGTTGCCTGCATCTTCACCCGCATTTCCGGATTGATCTGGTGAGAAGTGACGAAGTAGTTCGGGAGCTTTCCTTCGTCCCTGGCCCCCGTGGCCGCCATGTATTCCTTCACCAGCGGGTGGAATACCTTGAACTCCCCTTCGCTGAGCGACTTGCTCCGTCTCTTGTAGGCCAGGGCGAAGACCGGTTCGACCCCGCTGCTGGTCCCTGCCAGTATCGACCCCGACCCCACAGGAGGGATGGTGGTAATGGCCGCGTTCCGTATGCCCTGGGCCCTGATCTTCTCCTTCACCTTCTCGTCCAGCCTGGCGATGAAAGGCTGCGCAAGATGTTTCTCCGCGTCGAAGGCAGGGAAGCTCCCCTTCTCCTTCGCCAGGTCCGTCGAGTAGTCGTAGATTACATTCTTGATCCTCTCAAACAGATGGTCCACGAAGCCTATCGTCGAGTCATCGTCGTACTTCAGGCCCAGCTTGATCAGCATGTCCCCGAGGCCTGTGATCCCTACCCCTATCCTCCTGCTCCAGAGAGACGCGTCCTTCTGCTGCGGGAGCGGGTGCCTCTCGGCGTTGTAGTCGAGGACGTTGTCGAGGAAACGGACCCCGTACTGGGTGGCCCTCGTGAGGGAGTCCCAGTCGATGCTCGCTCTCTCTGTGAACGGGTCCTTGACGAATACGCTCAGGTTGACAGACCCAAGGCAACAGCACCCGTAGCTCTCGAGAGTCTGCTCGCTGCACGGATTGACCCCCTGGACCTCCATCCCGTTGTACTCAGTCGTCGAGTCTCGCTTGATGGTGTCCCAGAAGAGGACCCCGGGCTCGGCCGACTGCCAGGCTCCTTTGATCAGGGACTTCCACACGTCCTTGGCCCTTACGGTCCTGTTCACTTCGACCTTGTCGTTCCTGAAGTGCAGATGGAAGTCGGCGTCGGTCTCCACTGCCCTCATGAAATCATCCGAGATCTTCACGGAGATGTTGGCATAGTTGACCTTCCTCAGGTCCTTCTTCACGTTGACGAAGTCCATTATGTCCGGATGGTCCACCCTGATGGTGATCATCAGCGCGCCTCTCCTTCCAGCCTGGCCTATGGTCCCGGTTGTAGTCGACAGGAGTTCCATGAATGACACGGACCCTGAGCTGTATATCGCTGAGTTGTTGACGGGGGCCCCTCTCGGCCTGAGGACTGAGATGTCTGTCCCGACTCCTCCGCCGTAGCTGTATGTCCGCGCGGCTTCTTTGCACCAGTCGAAAATGGCCTCGATGGAGTCCTCCTTTATTTTGAAGAAGTAGCAGTTCAAGAGCGTAGACTTCCTCGACTGACCCGCGCCGAAGAGTACCCTGCCTCCTGGGACGAAACGAGAGTCCTGGAGGAGCCAGTAGAACTTCGTCGCCCAATCCTTGCGCTTCTCATCGTCCATCTCAGGCAAGGCGAGCTCCCTGGCCACCCTGCGCCACATGTCCTCGGGCACCTTCTCCATCTGTTTGCCATCTGTGTCTCTCAGCGCGTACTTCTCATAGAAGACCCGGGCTCGCAGTTCATCTCCTCCGAACGCCGCTAGGGTTTCTGGTGGGAGCTTTACCTCTCCCTTGGTCTGATCTCCGGCATCCGGAGAGTCACGTGGTTGCTCAACTATTGACGTCATAACGTTAACCTCGACCCCATTGCGCAGGATATATATTTCACCCTATGCTGATTCTAAGTTAACCATCACGCGAGGAGGCAGGACCGGAGACGCACAAGATGAAGCGTTCCGCTGTGAACTCTTCTTGACAAGATGTCAGTGCGATTCGTTCGGATTACTCGGCTGTCGAATACTGCGACATGGCGACCGACTTGCATTTTTGACACCTTGCTGCATTCTGTGGAAGTTTTGTGCCGCAGTTCCTGCAGACGGAAATGGTCCGGTCCACTTTGAAGTAGGGGAGTTTCGGGGTCGCGTTCAGAATCATATTGTAAATCCCTCTCACTTCCTCCGAAGACCCATCCAGAGTCATTGAAAGGCCGCCCTGAAGTCCGACAGAGAGCTTTGCCATGTAGTCCATCTTCTCGGGGTTCTCGAGGTCCGCAAGAACCAACCGTGGAGCCTGGGTGTAGGCTCCTTTCTGGAGCGGCTGCAGGTTCGCCTTGCCGTATTTCTCCGCGTCAAGAGAGGCAAGCCTCATCGCCCCGTCCAATTCGAGCATCGCCACACCCAGCCTGTCTATCTTCGTGGACTTGTCGTCGGCGACCTGGCTTGCGGTCCCCACGATCTTCATCGCCAGCTCATACCTTGATGCGGCAGTGGGGTCCCTGATCAGGCTCGCAAGGGTCTCATCGAGCCCGACCATATTCATTATCAGAGGCATCGTGTCCGAAGTGACGGCGTCCGACCCAGAAGCGAGGGACGGAAGCAGGCCCCGCTTCAAGGTCCTCTCAATGAGCCTCCTCCTCGTCGACAGGGCGTCTGAAGCGACTCCAATCAGTAGTGCGAGCTTGGCCCTGAAGTAAGTCTCGTCTTGGTTCGAGTCGTAGGCCAGCCTCGGAAGATTGAGACTCAGGCCATGAAGGACGCTGATGTTGTCGGCTTGTGACTCCTGAGAGAGGACGTTGGCGTTCAGGCCGAGGAAACTCCTCCTCTGGTCCGACGAGAAGAAGGCTATCCTCCCGCCGCTGAAAATGATGGATGCGGCATCCTTCAGAGTTTTCGTCTCATCTACTCTGTTGGGCTTGGCAAGCAGGAGCCTTACTTCGGGCCTCGGTGTCTCCGCGACGTAGCTCCTGTAAGCGCCCATGACAGCGTCCAATATTTTGTCCATGACGTCCCTTCCGACGTCGTCGTGCCTGTAGGGGTTCAGGTCTAAGCTGATTGCCGGTCCCGGGGCACCGGCCACCGGAGAGCCTATCGTCTCGAAAAAGCGAAGAATCAGCGATTCCAGGTCCCTCTTCCCCCTGGATTTGCAGTAGGGGCCGACGTATTGGAGGAAGTTCCTGAAGGTCACTTCGTCCGTTGCCTCCCGCGTCAGCATGGACGCCATGTTCAGGACAATGCCCAGGGCACGCTCGGCGTTCTCCGGACTCGGAATCTTGGACATGTTGGAGATTCTTCCTCTGGGATTGAGTCCGGCGTTCCTCAACGACAGAAGGTCCACGAATACTGTATCGGGCATCAGTCCCCAGGACCCTGCGTTGGTGATGTGGATATCCCCCGACAGGTGGGCATCGGCTACGTCCCTCGGTAGCTGCTCGAGGAGCAGATACTCGGCAAACACCTGCTTGCCTGTTTGGTGAATCAGAGATTCGACGTTGCCACCTTCGTCCCCTGCCTTCCCGAGGAGCTGGGTCACGTCGTATATGGGCATCCCCAGCCTGGTCAGTTTGTGCCTGTACTCCTCCATGCTGTGCTCGACGAGCAGGGCGTTGACTATCTCGCGTATCAGTGGTGCGGTGAGGTACTGGGTCTGGAACTTGTAAAGCCTCGACTCCGTCTCACTGGTTATCTTTTGGGCAAGCTCCACCGGCATCCCCGCCTCCTTGACGAGAGACTGCAGGATCTTGTTGGCGTTGAATTCCTCCATCGTCTGGTGGGAGGTCCTTACATACAACTTCCCGCTCTCGACCAAGGACTGCTCTTCGATCTGGCGGGTCAAGTTGAGCACGAGCCGCCCAAGGTTTGTTACGGTGTACTTCCTCTCCTGCCTGTTGAGCTGGATGAGAAGTTGCTTGACAAGCTTCCTGAGGTGGTAGGCGAACTTCCCCGATTCTTTCTTCGATTTGAAGCCAGCCAGGGTCTTCAGCGCGCTGTAGGTCAGAGGCCCCTTGATGTTCAGAATCCGGAGAATCTCGAGCCGCTGCGGGGACGCAATAACGCTGTAGATTGTCTTGACTCTGCGAGGAGCAGCCTGCAACGCGGGCCAGGCGTCGCGGTCAAAACTATATCAAGCTATGTGCACAGTTAGTCAAAAGAAATTCTGCTTTCCGAAAAAGACGCGGAACGGTGATCCGTGGGCCTCGGGGACCGATTGAAACTCACTTTCGCCGAACAGAGTTCAATCTAAATGTGTATTGGAAATGGGGTCGCCCGGATTTGAACCGGGGATCTTCAGCGAACCTTGCCCTCCAGTGAATCTGAAGGGCACCCAAGGCTGAAAGCCTAGACCAGACTAGCCGACGACCCCAACAATTCGCGGTCGAACCCTGAGATAGTTATGGGTTATTGCTATGCCGACGGCTTTGCTTTTGAAACGAATTGACTTCCTTGAACAAAGAATCTCCACTTGAACGACTTGCCTGCGCTTATGCCGACTCTCGAACTTGCCAGGATCTCCTTTGGCTTCGTGCCGCGTTCCAGGAACAGCCTTGTGGAGCGGACGATGTCCTCCCCGTCCAGGTCTCGATCGATTCCCAGAGCTTTGGCCAGCTTCCCCGGGCCATCCGCAAGTCTATTCAGGTCATCCAAACCTCTGTTCCGCATCATAGCACCTATTCCCTCCACGGGCTCTATCGCTCTGATCAGCACGGCGGCCGGGGTTTCCTTGTGCTCAGTCGTGATGTTGAGGCAGAAGTGAGCGCCCATCGTGAAGTAGACGTACGCATGTCCGGCCCGTCCAAACATTACTTCGTTCCGCTTGGTTCTCCCTCGGAAGGCATGACTCGCTGGGTCCCTCTGGCCCCTGTAAGCTTCCGTTTCAACGACAAAGCCGGCGACCCTTTGGTCATCGAGGACTCTCACCAATCGACACCCGAGGAGTCCCCTTGCGACCAAAGGCGTGTACCTCTCGAAGAAAGGTCTTCGAAGTCTCGCCTGTGGCATCGCTCCTCCCCTCTGGTCTGACATATCTGAATTTGAAGCAGAGCGGTCCTGTCCTTGCTACGTAAAGAGCCGAGGCATCCACCATAGAACACAGGGAAGGCGGTTCCGCTTTCTAGTCCAGCGTGCCTGTCTTTCCGGGGTAGAAACCCATCGGACCTCGTCCCATCCTGGAGTAGATCGGTAAGGCAGCAAGGTAGAACCCGAGAAACAACGCGTAGCCTATCCAGTTGTGGACCCCCCAGAACGTAGCCGCTCCACCCTCGTATCCTACCCACAGGAGGATGAGTATCCTCACCGAATTGAGCACGGTGAGAAATGCGACCCCTGCAATGGCCAGAATCGCCGTTGACCGCAGGTCTTTCTTCAGGTCCAAATGCATGAGCGCGAGGAGGCCGAGGAAAGTTGTGACAGATATGATGCTTGAACATCCAGGAGTGACGGCCCCGGTCAAGACCTCTCCCGACTTCGAGACGAGTTCAAACTGAGTTCCCTGCCACGACACCGGAAATCCGGCAAAGCCTACCATCCTCGCAGAGAGGTCCGAAGATAGCGTGGCCAAAGGCTCTCCGAACGCCAGTTGTAGGACGGCGGGGGCGCCTACTCCAATCGCGCACACGCCTGCATAAGGCAGCATGAATCGCCTGGTCAAGGGATTCATCACGAGGGATGATCCGTAGAATGTCAGGACCAGTGCTATTCCTGAAGCTTCAACCGTCTGCGCAGTGATGGGCCGAAGCGCCAGAAGGGCTCCGACAATCACGAGACCAAGCAGCCGGGTGGCTGGTCGCGACGCGAAGCCCTCTTCAGCTGTTAGCACTTCCTTCAGGTCACTCCATCGCAAGGCCAGGATGAGTGCGAGCAGAGCTGCGAAGGGGATTGCAGGAAATACACTACCAAAAGTATCCCCTAGCGACTGGTTTAGCAAAGCAACGAAGTTGGAAGCCGTGAGAAACGAGAGGGCGGAGGCCACTCCGAACCATGCTAGGAACCGAACATCGGCTCTCAAATGACTGCTACTTGCCTTCCAAAACAGGCTCTTCATTTATGAATTATGTATTTTGTATATGATTATGGCGGAGAAAGGATTCCCAACTGTCCGTGAAAGAGTTTTGAGTGTGGGGGCGGTCGGATTCGAACCGACGGTCTACAGGTTTCTGCAGCTCCAATGCTTAATCATCCACGCTGCGGTGTCATCAAACTTCTATGTTTGACCACTGGAGCCTGTCGCCTTGCCATGCTGGGCTACGCCCCCGACACAATCCGCGGGGCAACCTTCAGGTGGCTTTAGGGTTTCTACCGCGTCTATTGCTCAGAGGCTCCAAGGCTTCCCGCCGTGGACGATTTTGTCAGGAAGTTTTGCGCTCCACTTCTCCAGAAACCCTATGTCCTCCTTCCTGTTCCGGAGGTTGTCAGGGAGCATAACGGGTATTTCATCGATGACCGGATAGTACCTCCCGCACCTTGCGCAGGTCAAGACGCCGTCTACGACGATGTCGCCGCTGGTATTGAATTCAAGAAGCTCGAGGGGATAGTGTTTGTCTATGGGGCAAGCGAGGATGTCAAGGAGCTTCCTTTGCATGGCCTTGCCTGTTTCATGACCGGTAAAAACCTTGACGCTCTCGCCAGAAACATTAATCTACCGCGCACCCGCCCTGCATCATAGCCGGCCATAGCGTGCGGGTCCGACCCAGACTCGTTCCGACCCTGGAAGTCAAACCGCACGTCGCCGCGGTGTTACTGACCTCCGAGAGGGGTCGGGAAGTCGCGGTGTCGGCACCTATTCTTCTAAGCTCGTGGCCTTACAAAGAAAACCAGTTACTTCCTTGGGTTGGATTTGGACAGGCCATCAGGGAATCCATTGTCCAAATTGGGGATGGTTAACAGACTCAACATCCAGAACATTTAAGTCCGAGCGCCGGGCGACGAGTTTGAACTTCCCGTGTTCAATTTCTCAACCGTAGTGTTGCAGATACCATTCGACACTACGTCTCTGATTTCTCTTTTCTGGGTTGGTTTCATAGTTATCTCCTTCTTCTACCAGACGAGGTTGCAGTCATACATCGCTCTCAATGACATCAGCCGGGGCCTCGAGTTTGAACTCCCGTGTTCAATTTCTCAAGCGTAGTGTTGCAGATACCATTCGACACAACAAATCTGGTTTCTCTTTTATGGGTCGGTTTCATAGTTATCTCCTTCTTCTACCAGACGAGGTTGCAGTCTTACCTCGCTCTCAACGACATCAGCCGGGGCCTCAACAAGCTCAAAGTGATGAAGGACAAGTCGAGGAAGGAGGCAATCGATTACCTGGTAAGCGTGGGCAAGGCCCCCAACGACCCCACCCAGCGCGTCGACCAGTTCCTGGACTACGTCACAATTATGCCCGTTGATATTGACCCCGCAGGGCTGGTGGGGAAGATCGACCATGTCGTAACAACCAACAACGACAGGGTGAGAGCAGAAGTCGGCGCCCTCCTCACACAGAACAACCCGGTGACCGTCTCAATCTCGGAAAACCTCCTCGAGGTGGCCACTTCTCTCAACATCATCCACAAGATCGTACGCCACTTCTATCTGCTGGGGAAGAAGACCAACTCCTACTTCACACTAATTCAGCTGCAG
>DATDGE010000296.1:0-3626 GCA_036522255.1 Nitrososphaerales archaeon
ACCTTCCCTACTGGCTCGGATTGGCGTTGGCGGTCGTCGGGCGGAGAATTGCAAAGGGTGTCTGACACGGATTCGGCGGGCCATCGGGTGGTTGAACGAGAAGGCAACCCGTTGCGTTCCAGCATCATCGAGGGCCGTTACACCCTGTCTGCGAAAGGCGCCAGGTTCAACGGGCTGTTCAGGGAGGCGGTCCGCCGTCCGCCTGAGACCATCCCGAGGATAACTTCCGTCAGGTCCGTAGTGTTCTCGAACAGACCCACTAAGACCACGGTGGGGCTGACCCGGTACTCCGACCTGAAGTCCCTTCTGGTCTTCTCTCGCCCAAAGCAGACGATCACGTTCTACTCCAGCCTCTTCGACGCCCTATCGGACAGGGCCGGCCTGGCGGTCATCGGTCACGAACTCGCGCACGCATGGCTGAACGAACACGTCAGGCCTGAGGAATCCCGTGGTAGAGAGCTAGAAGCCGACCGCGTTGCCCGACAGTGGGGATTCGGAGCGGAACTCGACGCCCTTGACAGGGAGGCCGAGACAGTAAACTAGTGAGGAAGTCGTTCACTGGTAAATCGTGGTGCTTCCTGTCTGTCTTGGTGGGGAGGTCGGTATGGCCTTCGCCCGCAACTCCGCGAGGTCAACTTCGAACCCGGCCGCCGCCGTCAAAGCATCCAGCAGCTTGGTGACAGACCTTGCGTGGGGGCTCGGCTCACCATGGTCGACCGACAGCTTGTACCCCCGCATCCCGTAATCCTTCGCCATGGCAACAACCATCGAAGCGAAGAAGGGAGCGGGCTCTTCACTGAGTATCTTCACCCCATGCTTCTTGAGCTTGGCGACTCCGGCAGCGTCGGTCGCGAACCCGCTTACAATTGGGTCCGCCTCCGGTGGCAGAGGATTCTCGGCCCACCGAGCTCCCACGGAGAAAAGCTCCTTCACCCCCATCTCATTCGCTTTTGTGAGGAGGAATCGGGCGAACTCGTGCTGGTCGTCCATGGGGCTGGTGTCGCCGGCGAAAAGAATCAAGTCATGATTTCCTCCGCCCACGTAGAATCCGCACTCGGGGAGCGTCGACACGCCGTCATCCCTGACCAGAACTTCGGGAGGAAATGCGGAAGTCCGGACGATTGCCGTCCTCTCGAACTTCATCTTCTTCAGCATGTAGTCAGCGAGCTCCCTGGCCTGCGAATACAGCGCCCTGTACTGGGGCATCGACGTCGAAACAGCCACAACCATCGTCGAGCCCTTGACAGGCTTACCATCCAGCTCTTGGAAATCGAGCCACATGCCTGGGAACCTGGGGCGAGGAGCACCCTCGCGTATTTAACCCTCGCCGAGAATTCTCAAGAAACAACGAATGGATTTTAAATATACGGAAACGTGGAAGACGCTCACCGGTTCATGAAAGCCTACTGGAAAACACTTTCTCACAACGGAGTAAACTTCCCTGACACCTATCAACCAGGGGGGCTGTCCATCACATTCAGAGGCGGGCAGGTGGCCCTCGCTCCCCTTGCTGAAGAGATGGCCTACCAACTCGCCAAGAAGAAGGACACCCCATACATCCAGGACCCGGAGTTCGCTTCGAATTTCATGGGAGATTTCGTCAAGGAACTCCCGTCAGGGTGCCGCGGTGCGAAGTTCTCTGATGTCGATTTCTCGCAGCTATTCAGGAAGGTCGACCACGAGAACGCGGCCAAGGATGGGATGTCAAAAGAAGAGAAGAAGAGAATTGCCGGCATACGGAAAGAAAGAAGGGAGGCCCTCAAAGCGAAGTACGGAAAGGCAATCCTAGACGGGAAGGAAGTAGACATAGCGAACTGGTTGGTCGAACCCCCTGGCCTCTTCATGGGGAGGGGGCAGCACCCGCTGAGGGGGAGGTGGAAGCCGAGGGTGCAGCCCTCCGACGTCGTTCTGAATCTCGGGGAATCTGCCCCGACGCCGCCGGGCGACTGGAAGGAAGTCGTCCACGATCACAACTCGATGTGGATGGCCAAATGGATTGACAAGCTCACGGACAAGGAGAAGTACGTCTGGCTTCACGAAAGCTCACCCATCCAACAGTCCAGGAGCAGGGCGAAGTACGACAATGCCCGCAGAGTCGGAACGAGCCTGGGGAGGATCCGCTCGAAGATATTCAGGGACCTGGACTCGAAGGACGAGACCGCCCGCCAGGTCGCCACAGTCTGCTATCTGATCGACACGCTGGGAATGAGAGTCGGGGACGAAAAGGACGAAGACGAGGCCGACACGGTCGGTGCGAGCACACTGAGAGTCGAGCACGTCAACCTCAAAGGGAACGTCGCCGAATTCAACTTCTTGGGCAAGGACAGTGTGGCCTGGCGCAAGTCCGAAACCCTGCCACCGTCGGTGGCGAGAAATCTCGGTGAGTTCATGTCGGGCAAAGGTCCGGAGCACGATATTTTCCACAACGTCTCCTCGGGGCTCGTCAACCAATTCCTCTCCTCCATCGTGCCCGGGGCAACAGCCAAAGTCTTCAGGACCTATCATGCCACCGCCAAGGCGAAAGAAGTTCTCCTGTCCAGGGACGTAAAGACTGACGACGAACTCGACAAGCTCTACCACGCGAAGGAAGCGAACCTGCAGGCGGCGATCTTCTGCAACCACCAGCGGACTCCGCCAAAGACTTGGGAGGAGTCGCTGATGAAGAAACGCCAGAAGTTGGAGGAGGCGAAGGCTACGAAGGATGAAAAGCGGACTGCGAAGATCCAGCGCGAGTTTGATTTCTATGTGCGGACCAAGAACTACAACCTGAACACCTCAATGAAGAACTACATCGACCCCCGCGTCTTCAAGTCCTGGTGCGACTACGTCGGCTTCGACTGGGCTAAGGTGTACAGCAAATCATTGCAGAAGAAGTTCTCCTGGGCTGCGCAGTCTGAGCAGAAGTGGGACCCAGAGAAGCCTGCCGAACTAAAGCTTCTTGCCGCGACGCGACCTGTCGGCGAGCACTCGCCATAACTCATCTTCTGGCGCCGAGCGGACAGTCTGCCTGCGGCCACCCTTGCGTACCAAGACACGTACTGCCTTCTTGGTGAATCTCCCGACTGCCGTCACCTTGCAAATCGGAGCCAGGATCCTTTGAAGTTCTGTCTCCCTCCCCCTTTCCACCGACAGCAGGAGGGCCCCCGACCCTATGAGCCTCAATGGGTCAATCGAGAGTCTCCTGCACACGGCCCTCGTCTCGGGAGCCACCGGGACGAGTCTCTCATCCAGTTCGAAGCCTAGACCAGAAGCCAGAGACATTTCGAATACTGCTCCAAGGACTCCTCCTTCAGTGCAATCATGCATCGCGTGGACGTACCCCGTGCGATACGCGGCGACTGCTTCATCCACCACGCTGATTTTGTCGAGAAACTTCCCACTCCCTAATACTGCAGTCCCCTCCAGCCCCGCCGTCTTCGTAAGCATAATGGAATCGTCCTCCCTAGCGTCTTTCGAGGAAACGTAGTCGTCCACGAAACTGAACGCCGTCACAGCGACGATCGGGCGGTGAAGGCCCCTTGTCACCTCGGTGTGGCCTCCCACGATGTTGATCCCTAGTCTCCTTGCTTCGGTGTGCATCTCGACGGCCAGCTTCTTCACATCCTTTGCGTTGGCCCCTTCTGGCA
>DATDGE010000297.1:0-3497 GCA_036522255.1 Nitrososphaerales archaeon
TAGGCGCTCGCGATGAGCGCAAGCGAATTCACGGCATCGGGCCAACCCATGGCCAGCTCCAAAGCAACCTGTCCTCCCCACCCGCTTGCCACAAGACTGAACCGCTGAAGGCCCAATTTCTCCGCCAGGTCCGTCAGCATGTGAGCCTGCGCCCTGTAGTCGGGGATTTCCAACGGCCTCGACGACTTCCCATGCCCGAGGAGGTCAGGTGCAACGACCTTGTAGGTGTCGGCAAGCCCCAGGAAAGGCTCCCAAACCCTCCAGGTCTCTGAAGGCTCGCTCCCATGGACAAGCAGCAACGGCTCGCCATTCCCCGCCGAAGCGTAATTGATTGTGAACTCCCCGGCCGCGACCTGCCGTTCCGTCGCTTCCATTCAGACGACGCCTGCTGAGTCGCCTTTCAAACCTTTCCGCCGGGTCTCAATTCAAGAAAGATGCTTTGAAAGCATGTTCACAGCTCACTGTGGTTCGATGGTGGCCGGTGGCTTCGACGAAACAGAGTATGAAACCCCAACGACCCCTCCGACTTCGTTCGTGATTCTTTTCGAAATCCTCTCGAGGACCTGCGGGTCGAGCCTGGTCCAGTCCGCAGTCATGGCGTCGACCGATTCGACGACTTTGACGATCACCTGATGCCCGAGACGTCTTTCGTCCCCGAGGACCCCCGTTACCAAGTCGTCTCCGACGTATGCGAAAGCCTGCCAGACTTTCGCGTAGATTCCCTCATCTTCGAGCGTGTCCTCCACTATCTTGCTTGCCTGGCGGCAAATCCTCAGCTTCTCTTCTGTAACTTCACCCACGACCCTTACCGCAAGACCGGGGCCGGGGAATGGATGCCTCTCCACCACCTTCCTTGGAAGTCCGATCAGGGTCCCCAATTCCCTGACCTCGTCTTTGTACAGGTCCCGGAGGGGCTCTACTACCTTCATGGAAAGGTCCGAGGGGAGTCCCCCGACATTGTGGTGGGTCTTTATGACCGAGGCCGGACCCGTCGACCTTCCACTTTCTATGACATCTGGATATAGTGTCCCCTGTGCGAGGTACTCGAACGGGCCCTCCACCTTTGCATACTCCTCGAAAACGTCAGCAAACGTCCTTCCGACTATCTTCCGCTTCTCTTCAGGTCCAGCGACCCCTGCCAGGGCCTTCAGGAATCGTTCCGAGGCATCAAGCATGGTTATCGTTGCCCCAAGTTCCTCTCCGAGGAATCTCCTGACCTGCTCTGCTTCCCCCGACCTGAGCAGCCCGGTGTCGATGAAGACGCACCGAAGTCTGTCCCCGATTGCCTTGTGCAGAAGCGCAGCTGTCACCGAGGAGTCTACACCTCCCGAAACCGCGCAAAGGACACTCCCCTCAAGCTTCGAAAGGCCCTGCACCGATTGGGCGAGAAACCCCTGCATGCTCCAGCTTCTTTCCGCTCCGCAGATGCCAAACACGAAGTTCGAAAGCAGTGCTTGTCCCTTCTCGGTGTGCGTGACCTCCGGATGGAACTGCACGCCGAACTGCGGCTTCCCCGATAGCCTCACCGCAGCATAGGGAGAACCATCGCTCGCCGCGAGAACCTGCAACGACCCTGGAATCTTCATCGCGGAATCCGAATGGCTCATCCAGCACACCAGGCGGTCTGTTCCCAGCCCTTCGAAGAGTCCCCCTGGCTCAACAACTTTGATGCTCGCCCGGCCGTACTCCCTTTGCTCTGCGGCCCCCACCTCTCCCCCGTGAGCCTTGACCATGAGCTGGTACCCGTAGCAGATCCCGAGCATCGGGATACTCCCATCGAAGATCCTCGGGTCGGCCATCGGGGCCCCCTCCATCAAAACGCTCGCTGGGCCTCCCGAGAGGATAACTCCTGCGACACGCTTCTCCTCCAACTCTCTGGCCGTCGTGTCAAATGGCACGAGGGAAGAGTAGACACCCAGAGCCCTCACTCGCCTGCAGATCAGATGCGCGTACTGGCCCCCGAAGTCAAGGACAGCTATCCCCCCTGCGAGGTCAGACTCCATTCTTCCTATCCCTTGACCTCGATTGAATGCGCTCCGAGCTCCCCAATCCCGACAGCGCTCACGGTCCCGAAACTCGCCTTCCTCCACATTTCGTGGACGTTCTTTGCCCCGGCATATCCGAACGCCGCCCTAAGCCCATACTCCATTCTTCCAAACACTCCGTCCGTTTTCCCGACGTATGGGACAAACGCTTCCACCCCTTCGTCGAGGCCCTTCGCCGGGACGCTGTATCTGTCGATGGCGAACCTCACCTTGCGCGCACCGGCGCTTGCCATCCCCCTATGGGTCTTGAACTTCTTCCCCTGCCGAACAACTAGTTTGCTTGGCGCTTCATTCGTCCCTGCTAGCATGGACCCCAGCATCACAGTCGAAGCGCCAGCTGCGAAGGCCAGGGCCGCGTCTCCCGGTCCCCTGATCCCGCCGTCTGCGATCACAGGAATATCCAATCTCTTTTCTGACAGGGCGCTGGCCACTTCCGCCACTGCGAATAATGTCGGCGCCCCGACCCTCGTGACTTCTGATGTAATGCAAATCGAACCTGACCCCATCCCTGCTCGGAACCCGTCGACCCTGGGAAGTTCTTCGACGATGTCGAATACTGCATCCCTGGTCCCAACGTTCCCGACGACAAAATCCGAGCTGAGCTCAGGGAGCACCTTCCGTGCGGCCTCGATAATCTTTGTAGTGTGGAAATGAGCGACGTCAGCGACGAGAAAGTCAGAGACTCCGTCGAGTGCCACGCACCTTTCCCGGTCGAGAGGAGATACCGAAGCCCCTACCAGGGGCCTCCCCTTCTCGTCCTCGCTCAGGGTCTTGACCTTGGACGCTTTGACCCTCCTTACTTGCTCTACCTGACTCTGGATCGACATGTTCCGGTGTATTACACCCGCTCCTCCGAGGCGTGCCATCTCCAAAGCGAGGCTCCACTCGGTCACCGTGTCCATCGGAGAGGACACCAGCGGGGTTTTCAACCTGATCCGCTTGGTAAGCATCGAAGAAAGGTCGATTCCGTTGGGTTCGACCTCGCTCCTTCCCGGAAGGAGGATGAAATCCCTGAAGGTGAAGACGTTCCGGGCTGAGCTAAGTTTTGAAAGGAAGACTTTTGACAAGGCCCGAGACCTTGCCGAAATCGAGATTTCTCTCAGGTATAATAACGCTCGCCTAGGTCGTGTATTGTTGACTTTCGTGCGGGCGAAGGGCTCTAGAGCCAATCTCCACAATCGTTAATTAACCTAGGACCGAGTTTTTCACGCTCGAGAATGCCTCCGGACCCTGGTTCGATTTTCGGCAGCCTGCTTGGCGTGTGCATCAGGGACGACTATGCCGAGCACGGGAAGCGCGGGATGGCCGAGGAGCTCCTATGCCTTGTCGGGGGGGCATGCGCCAGCATCGCAACTACCTACCTCCTATCGGTCGCCGGGATTTTCGTCTAAACATTTCAACCAAGCCGTAAAGTAATCCTATCTCCCTCCCATTTACCGACTTTGAGGCTGA
>DATDGE010000298.1:0-1676 GCA_036522255.1 Nitrososphaerales archaeon
CCCAACACCCACGTGTTCGGGGTTCTCCCAATGCTCTACGGGAGCCTGGTCACCTCTGCAATCGCCCTGATCATTGGAGTCCCGATCAGTCTAGGGGTGGCAGTTTTCTTGTCTGAAGTCTCCCCTCATGCCTTGAGGTCCCCGATTTCATTCGTCGTTGAGATGCTGGCAGCCGTCCCCAGCGTGATCTACGGCTTATGGGGCCTTTTCATACTTGCGCCCATCCTTAGAACCCAAGTCTATCCATTCCTCGAATCGTACGTTGGCTTCCTTCCCATCTTCCAGGGTACCATCTATGGCGTCAGCATACTCACCGCTGGTATCGTCTTGGCAATCATGATAATTCCCATAGTTGCTTCGATCTCCAGGGACGCTCTCCTCGCGGTCCCCGACTCTCAGCGTGAAGCGGCATACGCGCTCGGCGCGACCAGGTCGGAGGTAATCCAAATGTCCGTTCTGAGCTACGCCCGATCGGGAGTTATGGCTTCGATCTTTCTTGGTTTCGGGAGAGCGTTCGGAGAGACAATGGCCGTCACCATGCTCATAGGCAACACCCCTTTGATTTCGGCCTCCCTTTTGTCGCCAGGTTACAGCTTGGCCAGCCTGGTTGCGAATGAATTCACTGAGGCGACCACCCAAGTTTACATTTCAGCGCTGATAGAGGCCGGGCTGGTCCTTCTGACTGTGTCCTTCTTGGCAAATGTAATCGCCAGGTTGTTGATCCGAAGGCTGATCCGGAGTAGGGAGGCTGCCTCGTACCTTTGAGACTCCGCCGCGTGGTGTCTGACAGGCTCTGGACGGGCTTTACCGTAGTCGCGCTTGGTCTCGCAATAATTCCCTTGGTCAGCATACTCTTCGACATAACGGCCAAGGGCATCTCCGTCATCAATCTCGACTTCTTCACTCAGCTTCCTCCTCTGGCGAACACCCCAGGGGGCGGGATGGGCAATGCCATACAGGGGACTTTACTTCTTGTGGCTTTGTCCGCAGCGATCGGACTCCCGATAGGGCTCTTCTCTGGCGTTTACGTGACCGAGTACGGCTCGGCCAATAGATACGGGTCGACCATTCGCTTCTTGGGTGACGTCCTGGCGGGAATCCCGTCCATCGTCACTGGGGTACTCGCCTATTCGCTGATTGTTCTTACGTTCAAGGGCTTCTCCGTCCTGGCCGGTGGCGTTGCACTGGGGACCATGATGATTCCCATTGTTTCCAACACCACAGCAGAGGCACTAAAGTCGGTTCCCAACTCCATCCGCGAAGCTTCGATAGCCCTCGGTATCAGGAAATGGAGGACCTCGCTCCTGATAATGGCCAATGCGAAGAAGGCCATAGCCACTGCTTCTCTGCTCGCCATAGCCAGGATAACGGGCGAAACTGCACCTCTGATCCTCACTGCCGGCATCAGCACCTTGTGGTTCTCTGGATTCGACCAGCCTGTCGGCTCTCTGACTTACTACATCTACTACTTCGGTACTTCTCCATACCAGAACTGGCAAAACATGGCATGGGGGGCCGCACTTCTCCTCATCGCCATTGTTCTGGGCATCAACGCCGCGGTGAGGCTTATCACAAGGGGGAAGAAGGGCTATGCTTGAGAGTGTGACATCTCAGGACGTCGAAGAAAGGCAGACACTCGAAACACACGACGAAGTGGAGACCAAGATGGATATCGT